>CAJXYJ010000032.1 GCA_913063255.1 uncultured Flavobacteriales bacterium
GTTAAAATAAATGTTGCAAAACCAGATGCCGTAGTAAAGTTTGTCATTAAAGTAGCGTTACCAACTTTTGTAATAACACGTTGTAATGATTTAGCTTGATTACCGTGAAGTTTTATTTCTTGTTGGTATTTATTAATAAGGAAAATACAATTAGGTATCCCAATAACAATGATTAGTGGAGGGATTAAAGCGGTAAGAACGGTAATTTCATAATGCAATAAACCTAATATACCAAAGGCCCACATCACCCCAATTATAACTGTAAAAATTGATATAAGTGTTGCTCTGTAGGATCTAAAGAAAAAGAAAAATAAAAGGGATGTAATCAATAGGGCGGCACCTACAAACATACCTATTTCATCTATTATGTTTTGTGCATTAAGTGTACGTATATAGGGCATTCCTGAAACATAAACATGTAAACCTGTTTCTTTTTCAAATTCATCTATTATTGGAATTAAATCATTAATTACAAAGTCTCTTCTTGCTGAAGTATTTATAATGTCTTTTTTGAGATAGATAGCCGATCTAACAGATTTTTTATTCGGACTATACACCAAGCCTTCATAAAAAGGAAGTTTATTAAAAAGATCGTATTTAAATTTTGATAATGATTCTTTAGTTAAAATAGAATCTTTAATTAATGGAACTAACTTAAAGGCTGTAGTATCTTTTCTTTTTTCTAATTGTTTTAAATCACCTATTGAAATAGTAAAATCTACTTCGTCATAAGCATTTAATGTTTTTGATAATTGTGTCCAAGCTTTAAATCTATCTGGCTCAAAAAGAAGAGTGTCTTTTATACCGAGGATGATTAAATTTCCTTCCTCACCAAATTTATCTACAAAGGTCTTGTATTCTAAATTTATCTCGTGTTCGTCTGGAAGCAAATTTGCTTCCGTAGTAGAAAAACGCATATTTTTCCACTGCATTGCTAAGGCCACAGTAATACCGGCAATAACAAGAAGTAAAAAGAAACGGTTACGTAATATAAAACGTGCTATGGTATTCCAAAACCCTATGCTAAATAGTTTGTTCAAATTAAGAGATTAATGATGTAAGATTCCCCAAAAAGCAGAGAGCTGCAAATGTATTAAATTAGGAGTAACTATATAGCTTTATGAGTATTAAAAGTGTAAATAGTTGAAGTATAAAAGAACAAGATAGGAAACAAGAAATTTATTGAATAGACTTTACTAAACAGTCATGATTTCTTTTTCCTTAGCTGTTAAAGAACTCTCTATTTTATGAATATGATTATCAGTCATTTTTTGAATATCTATCTCTAGATTTTTTAATAAATCTTCAGAAATCTCTAATTTTTTAAGCTCGTTGTTTGCGTGTTTACGGTCATTACGAACGCCAATTTTAGTGTCTTCACCTTCCGCTTTTGTTTGTTTCACCAATTCGATTCTTCTTTCTTCAGTTAATGGTGGTACATTGATGATTATACTTTCCCCATTATTCATAGGATTAAAACCAAGGTTAGCAATATGAATTCCTTTTTCAATTTCAGGGATCAAAGATTTTTCCCAAGGCTGAATAGTAATAGTCATACCATCTGGAGTAGAAACATTAGAAACTTGATGAATAGGAGTAGGAGTTCCATAATAATCAACCATAACACCAGAAACCATAGAAGGAGTTGCTTTTCCTGCTCTAATATTTAATAATTTTTTTTCTAGGTGTATTAAGGCGTTATCCATTGCCTCTTTTGTACTGTCTATAATAAATTTTGCTTCTTCGTCCATGACTGTTGTTCTTTAATTTCGACTAATTACATATTTACTTTAGTTCCAATATTTTCACCAGAAACTACTTTTAATAAATTTCCTCTGGTATTCATATCAAAAACTACAATTGGTAATTCATTTTCTTGACTTAGGGTAAAAGCAGTGGTATCCATCACTTTTAACCCTTTTTTAAGTACATCGTCAAAGCTAATAAAATCAAATTTAGTTGCTTTTGAATCTTTTTCAGGATCACTAGTATAGATTCCATCTACACGAGTTCCTTTTAAAATAACATCTGCTTTTATTTCAATAGCTCTTAAAACAGCTGCAGAATCAGTAGTAAAGTATGGGTTTCCTGTACCTCCACCAAATATAACAACTCTTCCTTTTTCTAAATGCCTTAAAGCTCTACGTCTAATAAAAGGTTCTGCTACTTCATTTATTTTTACTGCACTTTGAAGTCGAGTTGGGATCCCTTCATCTTCTAAAGCTCCTTGTAGTGCAAGACCATTAATAACGGTTGCTAACATACCCATATGGTCTCCTTGTACACGATCCATGCCTTTGCTAGCACCTGCCAAGCCTCTAAAAATGTTTCCTCCACCAATTACAATAGCAATTTCAACACCCTTAACGATTAATTGTTTAATGTCTTCGGCGTATTCTTTAAGGCGGTCTGGATCAATACCATATTGGCGAGATCCCATTAACGCTTCACCAGATAATTTTAAAAGTATTCTTTTATAATGCATAGCAAATTTTTACAAGCACAAAAATAAAGAAAATATTTGAGGCGTGGTTTGTAGAAAACAGGGAATAATAAAAAAACCGTTTCAAATTAATTTGAAACGGTTTGATAATTTAATAAAGTATTAATTGAGTTTAATGTTTTACAATTTTCTTTGTGATCGTGCCATTTTCAGTTTCAATTTTAACTAATAAAAGTCCACTAGTGAGGTTTAATATATCTAATTGTCTAACATCATCATTTTCTTCTAAAATCAACTTTCCTGTGATATCATAAACGCTTATTCTGTTTATACTTGAATTATTTTGGGATGTTATTTGTAATAAGTCTTCTACAGGATTGGGAGTTAATATAATATCTATTGTATATAACATATCTTCTATAGAAAATAAGTTATAATCAATTTCGTAAGTGGTGACTTGTCCATAGAATAATCCTATATCGCTAAACTTTGGTGCACCAACTGACAATCTTGATGCGTCATCGTTAAAAGATAAAGCTCTTCCAAATTCTCCGCCATTTCCAATTATTCCATCGCCTAATTGTGTCCAATGACTATTAATTATTTTGTATAGCATTACATTTCCGTTGTCTACTGGGTTTCCTATAGCAACGATATTTCCATCTGCACTAATTGTTGAAATGTTTTCAATACGATAAAACTCTTCTGTAGGACTAGTGATAATTGAATTTCCAGTTTGTGACCAAATTTCATTTTCATACTTGTAAATTTTACTTTCTAAGTATAAATCATCATTGCTGTTTTTTCGAAAAGAACTAATTAGGCAGGCTTCTCCCGAATTTGAAAGATTAATGCTTAGTGAAGTTAATGAATAGGCTATTGTTTCTATATTTCCGATTGGAGACCATTGGTTATTTTCAAACACATAAATACGGTTAGAAAACACTTTTCCTTCACTATTACTGTCTATATAATCTGAAACTGCAATAATATTTCCGGTATTATTAATGTCAACACACATTCCCCAAAAGACTCCTTCACTATTAATTATATTACCTTTTATTTGCCAATCGTTATTGATAAATTCATAAACAATAACCTCGTCAGTAAGATCAGAAATAACTATCGTATCACCAAGTTCATTTAATTGTGCATATCCATCTCTAATATCAATTAGGTTTCCTTTCAATTGCCAATCTCCATTTAAAAATTCATATACCTTAACAATAGAGCCTGCACCATAAACAGAACCTGTACTCATTGCTAATATATTTCCATCCCCATTTAAGCTTACATGAAAACCTCTATCGTCTGTATATTGATCGCCTAGATCACTCCCTTTTTGTGTCCATTCCTCATTTTGCAACTCAAATACACGAGCCATACCAAGATCTTCAAAAAAAGCATTTGTTCGTAAATAACCTATTGCTAGTATAGTGGCATCATTATTAAAACTAGTAGAAGCACCTGCTTGCGAAATATTTTCAGAACCATTTATTAGAGAGCCAATTTGAGTGATTTGTGCAATTAATAGATTATTTGCACAGAAGAAAAGTGTAAATAGGAATAATGCCTTTTTCATAATTTAAAGAATTAATTATATACTTAAATTATTAAGGGGGGAGTAAAATAATAACTTCACTAAGTTATAAAAAAAAACAATAAAAAAACCGTCTCAAATTAATTTGAAACGGTTTGTGATATGTGTAATCTAAATTAGTGTTATCCTAAGGTAACTCTTTCAAAAGATACTACTTCATTACTATTAGCAGTTACATAGTCTGCAACGCTTTGTTTTTCGTCTTTAATGAAGTTTTGGTCCAATAGACATTTTTCTTGATCTAAAGTTGTGTTATCAGAGATAAAACGCTCCAATTTTCCAGGTAAAATTTTATCCCAGATTTGTTCTGGTTTACCTTCTGCTTTTAATTCTTCTTGCAAACGTACTTTTGTTGCTTCTAAAACCTCATCGGTTAATTGAGCTCTAGAAATAAATTCAGGTACATTAATTAGGTGTTTGCCTAAACGACCTCTTTCTATATTGTCTTTTTCAATTGCAGCAATTCTTGCTTCCGTTTCAAGAGTGATAAAACTTTCATCAAAATCTTTATAAGATAAAGTAGTTGCTCCCATAGATGCTACTTGCATAGCGACGTCTCTAGATACAGCAGTTGCACTATCTGTAGAATTAGATAATCCAACTAAAGCAGCAATTTTGTTTCCGTGAATATAAGAACCTACAAAAGGAGCTTCTAATTTTTTGAAATCGTTTAATTGTACTTTTTCACCAATAACTCCGGTTTGTTCAATCAGCTTTTCTTCAACAGTAATTCCACCAAAATCAGCATTTAAAAACTCTTCTTTGTTGTTATAGCTTATTGCTAAATCTGCAAATTGTTTTGCAAGTGCAATAAAATCATCATTTTTACCAACAAAATCAGTTTCACAACCTAATACGATTAAAACACCTTCTGTATTTGATTCATTTACTTTAGCGATTGCAGCTCCTTCGCTAGAATCTCTATCCGCTCTTTTATCTGCGATTTTCTGACCTTTTTTACGTAAGATTGCTACTGCTCCATCAAAATCTCCTTCAGCTTCGACTAATGCATTTTTACAATCCATCATTCCAGCTCCGGTAGTGTCTCTAAGTTTTTTTACTTCTGCGGCTGTTATTTTTGCCATGATATTAAAATTTTAAGTTTTGTATTAATAAAAAAAAGCCGTTTAAGTTATTCTATGAAGAGTAAAACCAAACGACTTTTAATTTTTTTTCAATTGAGTTTTATTCTTCTTCTGTACTTACTGTTTCTTCTTTTTTAGAAGTTTCAGTTTTAGCATCAGTAGATGCAGCAGTTACTCTTTTACGAGTTGTCTTTTTTTCTGGTGCAGCAGTTTCTTCTTTCTTAGCTTCTGGTGCTTTTTCAGAATTGTCTTTTGCTCCTTTTCTTTCAGCAAGACCTTCAATAACAGCATTTGAAACGCTTGTCATTATTTTATCGATAGATTTTGATGCATCATCGTTAGAAGGTATAACGTAATCAATTACGTTAGGGTCACTGTTAGTGTCTACCATTGCAAATATTGGAAGTTTTAATTTTAAAGCTTCAGCAACTGCAATATGCTCACGAGTAGTATCTACAACAAATAAAGCTGCTGGAAGGCGTGTCATATCTGAAATAGAACCTAAGTTTTTCTCTAATTTAGCACGAGTACGATCTACTGCTAATCTTTCTTTTTTAGATAGTGTATTAAAAGTACCATCTTCCTTAGAACGATCGATAGAAGACATTTTCTTTACTGCTTTTCTAATGGTTACGAAATTAGTAAGCATTCCACCAGGCCACCTTTCAGTAATGTATGGCATGTTAGCATTTTTTGCTTTTTCAGCAACAATGTCTTTTGCTTGTTTTTTAGTAGCTACGAAAAGAATTTTTCTTCCACTTGCTGCAATCTTACGTAAAGCTTCATTTGCTTCATCCAATTTTGCAGTGGTTTTGTATAGGTTGATGATGTGAATCCCATTACGCTCCATATAGATATAAGGTGCCATGTTTGGATTCCATTTTCTTGTTAGGTGACCAAAGTGTACACCTGCGTCTAGTAAGTCTTTGACTTCTTGATTGTTTTTGTTTGCCATTTTTGTAATAGTTTACTTTCTTGTGTTATTATAGATAGCAACCATTTCGTATAGAATATGGTTTAGATGCTAAACTAACTCTCCGTCTCTCGGAGTAACAGCTTTTTTAATAATTGTTGTCGAAATAAATTCGACGTATATAAAAGAACGATACAAAACATTGAAATGGCATCGAAAGATACCATTTCAAGTTCTGTGTAATTTTTAACGTTTTGAGAATTGGAATTTCTTACGAGCTTTCTTCTGTCCGAATTTCTTACGCTCAACCATTCTAGGGTCTCTAGTTAATAAACCTTCTGGTTTTAATATAGACCTATTTTCTTCGTTTAGTTCGCACATTGCACGAGAAATTGCTAAACGTATAGCTTCTGCTTGACCAGTAGTTCCTCCACCATGAACATTTGCAGTAATGTCAAAGTTCTTTAAATTATCAGTCAATGATAAAGGTTGCATTACTTTATATTGTAAAGTTCCTGTAGGGAAGTAATTTTCAAATTCACGCTTGTTTACGGTAATTTTTCCTTTTCCTTTAGAAAGATATACACGTGCAACAGCGTTTTTTCTTCTACCTATTTTATGAATTACGTCCATTACTTTTTGTTGTTAAGGTTAAAGGTTGTTGGTTTTTGTGCTTCTTGACCGTGATCAGTTCCAACATATACTTTTAGATTTCTGAATAAAACTGCTCCTAATTTATTTTTAGGTAACATTCCTTTAACAGATTTTTCTACAAGTCTTGTAGGATCTTTGTCAAATAACTCTCTAGAAGTAAGACTTCTTTGTCCACCTGGGTAACCGGTATGTCTTATATAAGACTTGTTTTCCCATTTGTTTCCGCTAAGAGTAACCTTATCAGCGTTAATAATAATTACGTTATCACCGCAATCTACGTGAGGGGTGAAATTAGGTTTGTGTTTGCCACGAAGTAATATTGCAACTTCACTAGCAAGACGACCCAATGCTTGCCCGTCCGCATCTACTAATAACCACTTTTTGTCTACAGTGTTTTTGTTAGCAGATACTGTTTTGTAACTTAATGTATCCATTTAGTTTTTGTCAATTGTTAATAAATCATTGTTTTTTGCCTAATTAAAGACATTTTTCTCTATTACAATAGTATGCTTTAGAGGGGTGCAAATGTAATACTATTTAATTGAATTACAAACGGTCGCGTTTTTATTTTTTCTGAATTAAACGAGGCGTTTCATAAAGTTAAATTTCTCATAATTATAAGGTAAACTGTAACATTATTAAGAAATTTATGTCCCTTAAGAAACCATCAATCAAAATGAACAAATCAAAATCACTCTTTTTATTCAGCTTCTTTTTTTCAGTTTTTGGATTTTCTCAGGAAAAATCTACTAAAAATGAAGATCAAGAGAAACCAGCTACCCGAAGTTATACCACCCAACATATAGGCATCAATGAGGCTCCAAAAATTGACGGAATTATTGATGAAGCTGCATGGGATACGGTAGAATGGACCTCAGATTATGTTCAAAATCAACCAGACAATGGTGCAGCTCCCACAGAACAAACAAAGTTTAAAGTACTTTACGATGATAAAAATATCTATTTCGTTTTTCTAAATTTAGATGCAGAACCCGATAAAATTGAAAGACGACTTTCTAGAAGAGATGGTTTTGAAGGCGATTGGGTAGAGTTTAATATAGACAGTTACCATGACAAACGTACTGCCTTTTCATTTACAGTTACTGCTGCTGGTGTTAAAGGAGATGAATTTATATCTAATAATGGGAATAATTGGGATCCTAGTTGGAATCCAATTTGGTATGTAAAAACCCAGATTACTGAAGAAGGCTGGGTAGCCGAAGTAAGAATACCTTTAACTCAATTACGATTTAGTAATGAACAAGATCAAACTTGGGGATTACAATCTACTCGACGATATTTTAGAACTGAAGAACGTTCCCTTTGGCAACATGTTTTGCCAAACTCCCCGGGATGGGTAAGTGAATTTGGAGAGTTAAAAGGACTTATTGGATTAAAACCACAAAAACAACTAGAAATTCAACCTTATGGTGTTGCTCAACTGGATACTTATCCAGAAGAAGAAGGCAATCCATTTCGAGATGGAAACGATACGAAGTTGGCAGCTGGTTTAGATGCTAAAATTGGAATAACTAATGATTTGACGGTTGATTTAACTGTGAATCCAGATTTTGGACAAGTAGAAGCAGACCCTGGAGCAATAGCATTAGATGGTTTCGAAATATTTTTCAGAGAACAACGCCCGTTTTTTGTAGAGAATAAAAACATATTTGATTTTCGTATTGGAGGAGGAGAAGATAATATTTTCTTTTCTAGAAGGATTGGTCGTAACCCTCAAGGGTATTCTACAGCAGATATAGAAAAAGGAGAATACGAAGATATTCCAGATTTTACTACTATTTGGGGTGCTGCTAAGTTTAGTGGTAAAACAAAAGATGGTTGGTCTATTGGTGTTTTAGAAAGTGTAACCTCTAAAGAATATGCCAAAATAGAATTAAGTACAGATCAAGAATTATTAGATGAATTAGAAGCAGCAGGTGAAAAAGGAGAGGAAAGAGAAGAAATAGTAGAGCCCTTAACCAATTATATGGTGGCAAGGCTTCAAAAAGATTTTAATGATAATAACACTTATATAGGTGGTATATTCACCTCTACCAATCGTAATATAGAAGGAAATTTAGATTTCTTACATAAAAGTGCTTATACTGGAGGATTAGATTTTAAGCATAATTGGAATGATAGAAAATTTTATATTAAAGGAAATTTCGAATTAAGTAAAGTTAGTGGTAGTGAAGAAGCAATTTTAAGAACTCAAGAATCTTTAACCCATCTATTTCAAAGAGAAGATGCTACTCATGTAGATGTAGACCCCACAAAGACCTCATTAACTGGGACTGGAGGAAAGTTTCAATTTGGAAAGCAAGGAGGTGGAAATTGGAGGTATTATTTAGGAACACATTGGAAATCTCCTGAATTAGAATTAAACGATATTGGTTTTTTAAGACAAGCAGATGTCATTACGCAATATGCAGGTGTGACTCGAGTTTTTACAGAACCTACTTCTTGGTATCGAAGAGCTCAAATAGATGTAGAGCAATTTAGCACCTATGATTTTGAGGGAAATTATAATAGGCTTCAAATGGAGTTAAGAGGCGAGGTTAATTATTCAAACAATTGGTGGTCTGAAGGAGGTGCCGCACATAAACCTCAAATATATAGCAATACAGTTTTAAGAGGAGGCCCTCGTTGGAGATGGTCTGATGAAACTTTTTTCTATATCTTTTCTGGAACAGATCAAACTAAAAAATTAAGTGGAACTTTAGGTTATGTTCAATCCGAGACAAAACAAGATAATTTTTCTTTAAAGCGTTATGTTATCCGAATGCGTTACCAACCTCTAAATGCCTTGAGTTTATCCTTAGAGACAGAATATGCCAATCGTCCCAATAAAACGCAATATGTGACCCAAGAAGATTTTGTAGGAATCACAAGGTATATAACTAGTGCTATAGATCAAGAAACTTTAAGTGCTACCTTAAGGGTGAATTTTAATTTCAACCCAAATTTGACACTTCAATATTATGGGCAACCTTTTATTGCAAGAGGGAAATATTCCAATTTTAACTATGTAAATAATCCTATAGCAGAAGACTTAAATGAACGAGTTTCTTTGTATAATGACAATCAGATTAGTTTTGAAGAAGAGATATATAGTGTAGATGAAAACTTAGACGGAACAACAGATTATTCTTTTGATGACCCTAATTTTGCCTATGTACAATACCGTTCTAATTTAGTATTGCGTTGGGAATATATACCGGGGTCCGAAATATTCTTTGTTTGGTCGCAAGGAATCACGGGATTTGACGATGCTCTTAACGATTTTAATACTATTGTCGATAATCAATTAATTAGTCAAAAACCAGACAATACATTTTTGATTAAGGCTACCTATCGCTTTGTACTATAGAATAGATAGTGTTGATTTCCCCTATTTTTTTTGTTTTGAAAATTTCATCAAGGGATAGATGGTTCTTTGAAGCCGTTGCAGTTATTTTTTCAATTTGACAATCTTCAGAAAGAATCATATAGGTATTGTTTTCTTTGCTTAGAAATTTTGGTAATTGCTGGAATAATCGTTCAAAATATTCAAAATTTTCTCCGCAAAACCATGCCTCTTCTTTTATGTTTTTGGGTTTTTTAGGATAATAGGGAGGATTAATTATGATGTAATCAAATAGGGATTCTTGTAAGTTTTCAAATAGATTGGAATAGATACAAGAAATTTCAAGATTGTTTTCTTCTGAAGCTTTTTCCAAATACTCCAAGGCTGTTTTGTTAATATCTGAAGCAGTTACTAAAGCTCCCTTTTTACTGGCAAGCAATGAAATAATCCCAGAACCACAACCCAATTCTAAAAAGGTCTTGTTTTGTAATTCTAATTCAGAAATATAATTCAATAATATTTTTGTACTTAAGGTAAGATGTGGAGGGAAAACTTCAGGATGTACTAAAACCTCGATATCCTGATAAGAATATTTTCTAGGTTTTCTATAATAGAATTTTAACCCTGCTTTTAAAAAGGGTTTGGTGATTTTTTTTATAATGGATCTTATTTTTGACATATTTATAGGAACACAGATTTATACGGATTGTACAGATTTTCACAGATCAATCTGTGATTAATTCGTTGTTTCTGTGTCATCCGTGTTCTATTGTTTTTCATTCAGAATAAAACCCCTGTATTTCAGGTTGGCGATATTTCCAGATTTTATGCATTACTTTTATTTCATATGGGTATTTATAAAAACCAGTACGATACCGTATCTTAGAAATACCACGTAACAAACTCTTCTTAATTCCTTTAATTCTAAAGTCGGTTGCGGTAGGATAATATCCATTAAGCACCGTTTCGAAATTCATAATTTTATCTACCATTTTTGGTGTTAACCATGGCGTTAGAGGGTTTTTGCGTAAATCGAAATTTTCCCAAGCTGGATCTAACCAATCTTCTAGTTTTTTAGGAAAACTAAAACCTGCTTTTTGTATTTGTTCATATAATTCAGATCCTTCTGTTGCAACTGGGCTATAGAGGTAGATAATTATTTCAGCGTTTGGATTTAATTCTTTTATTTCCTTTATAAAATTAATATCCCATTCTATCTGCGCCATTACTTTTTCGGGAGTTTCGGCAGGCATTCCTAAAACAAAGGATAATTCGGGGATGATTCCTATAGGGTGCAATCGTTTTACAAATTCTTTAATGGTTTCACCGGTTTGGGTTCCCCCTTTATTCATTTGTTTTAGAATTTCATCATTTCCAGTTTCAGCACCTAAAAAAATCATTTTGCAGCCAGCTGATTTCATTAAAATAAGATCCTCATCACTATATTTATTAATAGTGTCAATTCTGCCTTCTCCCCACCAAGTAATGCCGTCATTCTTTATTAAATTTGAAAACTCAACCACTCTTTTTCTGGAAGTAAAAAAGTTATTGTCATGAAACTCGATCGCTTCAATTTTGTATTTATCTTTAAAATAAGAAACATCCTCATATACAGATTGTGCAGATTTTGCTTTCCAACGGCCGTTATAGATAGGAACCACTGCACAAAAAGAACAAGTAAATGGACAGCCCAAACTAGAGTGATAGCTAAACGTGTTTCTGCCTAAAAACGTTTTACTTAAATAGTTTTCTAAGTTATAAAAACTATCTAGGTGTTGATAAGGTAGAGGAGGGAGCTCGTCTTGTTCTAACAACTGTTCTGTAGCTGTTTTTACAATTTTACCTTTTTCATTTTTATAAATAAGGTTTTTTATGTCATTCCGAGTGAAACGAGGAATCTCTTGAGGTTCTTCACTTCGTTCTGAATGACATTCCTGTTCTAAATAATCAATAAGACTAGGAAAAGCCACATCCCCAGGACCATTGATAATATAATCTACAAAAGAGGATTCGATACAAACTTTAAATTGGTTGGAGGCAAAATAACCACCCCAAATGGTAATGGAGTCTGAATAGTGTTCTTTTATTTTTTTTGTAAAAGGAATTGCCTGTCTCAATTGTGGTCCTGGCATAACCGTACTACAAAAATATTTAAATTCTCCTGTCTTAAAATAAGCATCAATTTTTTGCCAAGGGTCGGATTCTAAATTACCATCTACAAAAACAAAATCGTATTTCCCATAAATAGCAGCCCCAACCTGCAAAATAGAATTTGGGATTCTATGTTTGCCTTTAGCACTACGAGGATTAAAAATTAGGATTTTGTTTTTCATTAAATTTTATTAAGCGTGCAATTTAAGAATAGATTAGAAATCATATAAACTATTAGTATCTTTTAACTTCAACTGAAACTGGTTTATTTCTTTTGTGGTAAATTCTTTTTTCCAACTTCCTTGTTTACCTTTTCGCAATATTTTTTTTTGGTGCTTGTCTTTTTTGTTTTCATCCTTCAATTTTCTATTTTGAAAGGATTGATTTGAAATACTTTTCTTAATATATTCAAGGTCTTGATTAATTTTTAAATAATTCAATATTTTTTGAGATTCTACTTCTGGAGAATCAATAAGGTCTTCATATTTAATAAATAAAACCTCCTTGTTGAGATAAGGTGTAAAATGATCTAACCAAGAATTAGAAAGCCAGGAATTAACATTCTTATTGCCATATAATACAGCTTGTATCATTTGCCTTTTCTTTTCTTTATTTGAAACTAGGCTATTATATGTCTTACTTAGTACGCTATTAATTTTATATATCACTTTTTTTTCAGCTAATAATCTCGGCAAAAAATTAAAATAATAAACTCCAGAAACAACAACATCACGAGGATCTCGAATGATATAGATGATTTTATAAATTTCAAGTTTAGAAACTTTATTAATTTCTTGAAAGGAATGGTGTGATTTATAAACTTGAAACTCCGATTCTCTTTCTAATCCTTCTTTATAAGGAGCATCCAATTCTTCAAACCCCCAATCTCCTTGTAACGGACAAGAAACCAATTCAGCAACCAACCTACTCAACCAAGTTGTGCCACTTTTAGGATAGCCTACAATAACAATGTTTTTCTGCATTTGTTAAGCGAGTTTTTTGTTTTTTGCTTTTCTGAACCAAAACCACAAAAGCACCGTAATTAACCATTGACTGGCTGCTTTTAATAATAATGCTCCTTGAATTCCTTGTTCTTGTATGAGGTAATAACCTGTTATAAGCTGTAGAAAAATGACAAATAAAGCTACATAGCTCACTAAATTTTGTTGGTCATGTTTATAAATTTGATTCACTAGAATCATTTGAAATAAAAGTGGAATAAAGAATGTAAATACGGTAATGTAATTAGCTAAAGTAAATTGAATTAAATAAACATTAGAAATAATAAAATAAGTTGCAATAACAAATGCGAGTCCGTAAAAAAGGCCAAAAATAAAAAACTGACGTTTAATTCTTTTAATTATAGAATCACTAACTCTAAAGAAAACTTTTAGATAAGGATTAACAAAATAGGTTGTTGTAATATGCCCAATAGAAATAAAACTGATTAGGATTTGATATTTTCCTAAGTCTGAAACACTAAAAAAAGAATTCGCGAAATAAGTGTCAATTTTAACTCTAACAGTTCCCAAAGTTAAAGGAATAAAATAAGGGATATTTTTTTTTAGTTCAGAAGGACTGAAACTAAATGTTAATCCCTTCATTTTTTTGTAATAATAAAGAATAAATAAAAGGGCTTTTATAAGATTTGAATAAACAACAATGGATAAAAACTCGAGTAGGTCAAGAGTATCAATTTTCAGAAAAACGAACAATAAAATGGAACTATTAAAAATGATTTCAACTAGTAAACTATACTTAAAATCTTTCAGGTATAATATAAGAACTTGATACGATTGTGAGATAAATAACAAAACAAGCCAAAGACAAGTGAGTATAATTTTATCATTAAAAAAAGGAGTAAAAATGATTATTAGAAAACTGGGAATTAAGAGAATACTTCGGTTAAGAAAGTTAGAGAACCATAACTGATATAGCTTAGCTGGCGTTTTACTAATTTCTTTTAATAGATAGGCTTTATTTCCGAAAGAAAGCAATAAGAGAATTAAGTTTACCCAAATCAAAACTTCAACATAGGAACCCCAAAAGGCAATTGACTTGAACTTTATTATAAAATAGGAGATCAATAAATGACCTAGGGGAGTTATTGATTGGCTTAATCCGTATAACGATATAACTTTAAATCGGGTTAATAATTTATGGATACTATTCATTATAATTTTGCTGCTTTTCCTTTTTCATTCTTTTAGACCAATTTACGTTAATATGAGATAATATTTTATTTCTTGGATAATTAATAATAGTTTTGAATATGAACAATAAGATTCTTCAAAATATTCATTGGAAAAACCTCCTTTATTTTTGCCCTTTACTTATTGTATTATTCTATTTCTTTTATCAATCCCTTTTTTATAATCTACACGATTTTTCGAATAGCTATTTTTCAGCTAGAATGATTCGAGAAGGAATTTCACATTCTCATTTATTTGATATCTATGAGTTCAATAACTATATCTGGAACTTAGGCTATACAGATGTATTGGTAGATTTTTATTTAAATAGTCCTTTTACCATTGGTTTCTTTTATCCCTTGACTTATATAGAAAACCCATATGTAGCCAAAGCGATCTTTAATTTTCTAGGCATTGTTTTATTTAGTTGGAGCCTATATAGTTTAATTCAAAAAAAATTAGATGGTAAGTATTCTATTTTATTAATCTTACCGATCCTATTTTTCATTCCAATTAGAAATCAGATTTTATTTGGACAGTCTTATTTCTTAGTTTTTTCATTAATCATTTTTGGATTTTTATACCTTGAGAATAAAAAAGAAGGAATTGGAGCTAGCCTATTGAGTATTGCAATTTTATTAAAAGTATTTCCAATTTTTTATGGAATCTCCTTATTGTTTTACAAGAGTTGGAAGGCTATATTATTTGGTGGGTTTTCTATAATTATTTTAATGTTGTTTTCCATTTATATTTCAGGGTTTTCTATTTGGGAAACCTATTTTACAGAAATAATCCCCAATGCAATACAGAATAATAGCACTGTTGATTTCCGATACAATGCCCAATCTTTTGATGTTTTCTTAAGAACCCTGTTTATAGAGGATTCTTATTATAATCCTAATGCCTTATTTAATAATGAGCGTCTTTATATTTTATTGAAATGGGTCTTTAAATCTGTTGTAATAGCCTTTGCTTTAGGAGTCAGTTTTAAACATAAAAACAATCTTTTTAAACTGTTGTCTATTTGGATTGTAGCCTTGTTTTTACTGCAAAGTAGGACAGCTACTTATGCGCAAATTTTATGGGCCATACCTACTATTTGTTTCTTAAACCAAAAAGTGTCAACTAGCAAAAAGATTGTCTTTCTAATTGTTCTTTTAATCGTTTGTAATATGCCAGTGTATGCGTTAAAACAATTACCCATATTCTTCAAATTTTCAAGATTATGGCTTACGCTATTATTGGCGATACTATTTTATAGTAGCTTTTCAGTTAAACTAAATTTAAAATGGTTAGTAGGAGTTTTTATTGTTTTAACACCTTTACATTTAAAGGTATTCAATGAAAGTGAAAAGATAAGTTCAGTGTATGTTTTAGCAGAAAAAAAGCACTTCTTAATCCATGATTTTTTTGAAAAAGACGGGAATTTATTTATTAAAGCATTAGGAAGGAATGGAGATGAAATAATAAATGCTAATATTCCAATTTTATCTTTTCAAGAAAATATTCTTGAAATAATGGCCAATCAAATTTTATTGGATAAAAAAGTTATTTTAGAGGACTATTCTCTGAAGAAAAAACCAGTTCTTGTCAATGAAACTGAAGTGTATTATTTAACCGATCATCATTCACGAAGGGGAGCATACACCCTAAAAAAAATATCGATTGAGGAAATTCATTAAATATTATATAAAAGATACTGTCTTGTTAGGATTAGCGAATATCAAATTATCGCTTTTTCCTAAACATAATCCAATTCTTGTTTTTACCATGGCAAAAGTAGGCTCTTTAAGTGTTTATTTTTCTTTAAAAAAATGGGCAACTAGAGAATCCATTTTTCATATTCATTCTTTAAATGAAGAAGAAGTGAAGGAAGGTGTTCAATTATGTTTTGAGAATAATATGTATCCAGGAAGTAAATCCCCTGTTTTTTTAATTAATAGAAAAATTATTAAAAAAGGGAAGCCTTATAAAATTATTTGTTTGTTTAGAGATCCATTGGAAAGGAATATTTCTGCGTTTTTTGATGTTTTTGAGTTGCATACAGGTGAAAAAATTACAGAATATACCGGTGATATGGAACAGTTGAAAGTACTGTATTGTGAAAAGTTAAAACATGATTTCCCTATTAATTGGTTCGAAAAACAGTTTTTTGAAGCCACAAATATCAATGTGTATACTTATGATTTTAATAAAGAAAAAGGATGTCAAATAATTAAGAAAGGCAATATAGAATTGCTTCTACTTAATAGTAATATCGCAGATTCATTAAAGGAAGAATTGATTAGTAATTTTTGCGATTTAGAAACCTTTACTTTAAAAAACAGGAATGTTTCCTCAACAAAGGAATATGCATCCAACTACAAAGATTTTAAAAATAATATAAAATTCTCAACAGCGTATTTAAACAAACTTTATGGCTCTAAATATGCCCAACATTTTTTTACTGAAAAACATATTAAAGATCAAATAGAAAAATGGAGCGAATAGTTTTTCTTAGCCTTATAATTACTTTGACGTAAACAACTTAAACCGAAACCCAACTTTCTGTAAAAAATACTTTATCGAAACCCCTAAAACCCCCAATCCATATTTTACAGATCTAGAAAAGTTAATAGAAGATGAATCTTTTTCATATTTGGCAGGACAGGAAATTTCGCCAATTTCAATTCCTTTATAACAGATTTGTGCTAATAACTGGTTATCAAAAATAAAATCGTTGGAGTTATTTTGAAAAGGAATAGTTTTTAAAACTTCTGCACTAAAACAACGGTACCCTGTATGATATTCAGATAATTTTTGTCCCATCAATATATTTTGAATCAAAGTTAAAAACCGATTCGAAATGTATTTATAAACCGGCATCCCACCTTTTAATGCACTTTTTCCTAAAATTCTAGAACCCAACACTACTTTAAAAACATCATTTGCAATTAGAGAACACATCGCAGGAATTAATTTGGGATTGTACTGGTAATCGGGGTGAAGCATCACAATAATATCGGCGTTAATTTCCAATGCTTTTTTATAACATGACTTTTGATTGGCGCCATAACCCATGTTATTTGGGTGTTCAATAATATGATTGATTCCCAGTTTTTTGGCTACAGAAACGGTATGGTCCTTACTAAAATCATCGGTAAGAATGATGTCGTCGACAATATCAAACGGAATTTCTTGATAAGTCTTTTCAAGTGTACTTTCTGCATTAAATGCAGGAAGAATGACAACTATTTTTTTTCCGTTTATCATATTAGTTCATATAATTTACTTCCACTTCAGACTCTTCTCTAACATGACTAGAAACTTGCAATCCAGAAAAAGGAGCAAAAGACGCGACACTTTCTCGTTCGTATAAATCGCCTAAATAAATGAATTCTTCATGAATATGTGTCGGCAATCCAGACAATAAACTTTCCACTTCAGAAATTGAAATATTCCACTCTAAACTTAATCTTTCTGCCGAAGGTTCCATAAAAGTAATGTATAACAATTCGGTTAAGGTATGTTGTTGTGTTTCTTCATAATCTACTCCATCAAAGAGAGAGTTTTGTAGGTTTTGATGAGAAGTTTTATAATCGATTAAAATATCTTTAAACTCAAGATAGGGAATAAATCCAACAAAATCCTCTTGCTCACTAAATAAAGGTTGAATTCCCGATTCGTGGCACCACATGCATTTTGCAGGCTTTCCTGCATTGGAGTGTAAAGGATCTGTATTATTTATACGAATTCCATCTTTATTATAAATTCCAAAACGAGGTTGCCCATTAGGCATGAGTTCAACTGTTTCATATTCTAAAATTTCACTGGTTTCAGGATCTATTTCCGTGCAGAAAAATATTTGATCAAAAGCCTCTTGTTCCGAAAAACCAATCGTTCTATGGTCATAAGAAACCCCCGATTGATTTACATATCCTTTTTCAGAATTTAAATCATAGCTGTCTATTAAATCCGATAGTAAAAAAGGAACCCCTGTAATTTCATAATAATGTTCTGGTGCACCTAAAAGCAAAGTTACATACCTACCAATGTCAATTACTTCTGTCACTTGGTATTCTTCAGAAGCCATAATTACCTCATGTAAACTATTTAACCTTTGCTGAGCAGTAGCGGTAAAACCTAACTCCTCTAATTTAATTTCAATAGTATTATTTTGAATTGTAATTCCGGTATGTTGATAGGGTAATAATGCGCCCAGATATGAAAAGGCCCACTGCAATCCAATAATTGATTTATCCAAACTATCTTCTTCATATGCCTTATTCCACTTTAAAATTAAACCTGTTTTTGGCGCCACAATATCATCGTAGGTGGAATTTGTGCAAGAAATGATTGTAAATGTTAATAAAAGCAACAGTTTTTTCATATTCATTATTGTTGTTATTCAGAAGGAGGAGAAGGACTGAAGAATCTCGGACTATAAATGTTAGATTCTTCGTTACACTCTGAATGACAATTTATATTATTTATTAATCATCATTAATCCGCCTGCTAATAAGGATTTTGTCTTCATTTTAAATGCCTTCAAATTATCTTTATCCTTACCTTTTAAAACCTCTTTATGATAATTAACCTCGTTTACCACTTTCCGAACTGCATAATCGTAATACTTTCTAGAATAGGTGCGTTTAAAATCAATTTGCCGATCGGTTGAGGTTTCCCAATCCGGTTGAACCGTGATATCTTTTTCAATTTCAGTATATAGTGAAGTTCCTTTTATGGGGTAGGCAATGGTAATTGTAAAATGCGTTGGATTTGCTTTTTTAAGGTAACTAATGGTTTCTTTTATATCCTTTTCATCTTCTCCGGGATAGCCCAACATAATAAAGGTTCCGGTTTCAATACCTATCGCATTTGTTTTAATAATAGCATCTTTTACCACATTAACATCCACACGTCTATCCATGGCATCAATTATTTTTTGAGATCCACTTTCTGCGCCTATCCATATTCGATAACAACCAGCTTCTTTTAAAAGTTGTAGTACTTCATCGTTTAAGCGTTCGGCTCTAGTAATACATTCAAAAGGTATTTTAATGCCTTGGTTTATTGTTTCTTTATGAAAGTCTTTAATCCATTTATGACTTACGGTAAAAACATCGTCTACAAACCAAATAGAATCTGGATGGTATTGTTTTTGAAGCATAGCCAATTCTTCTACTACTAATTTTGCTGGTCGACGTCTATAGCTTTGTCCATAAACTGCGGTACTACACCATTTACAAGTATAAGGGCAGCCTCTCTGTGTGCTTACGGTCATGGAGCTTTTGCCATGATTTTCTTTCCAAACTTGTAGGTACTTTTCAATAGCAATTCCATCTCGATTTGGTAATGGCAGATTGCTTAGGTCTTTCATTTTTATTCTTGGAGGAGTTTTAATTAGAATACTATTTTCTAAATAAGCTATTCCTGTAATTTCTGAAACTGCCGTATTTTGAGTAATTGCATGATAAAGTTCTTTTGTGGTTTCTTCACCTTCTCCTATGATTATAAAATGAGCACCAGTATTTAGGTAATTTTCAATATTATAAGAAACATCTGGGCCACCCAATACTATTTTTGGGAAACCGTATTGTGCATCAGAATTCAATATTTTCACCAACTTAATTACATTTATTTTTGTCATCAAATTGGTATAAATAGCAACAATAGATGGTTTTTTGTTTGCTATAAATTTTAATTGCTCTTGTGGGTTTGAAAAAGTGGCGTCAAAAAGATGATTTTCAATGTGATTTTCATTTAAATAGCTCGAAATATATAATAAGCCTAAGGGAGAATAGGGCTTCATAATTTTAGCCTCTAATGGGTCCTCATATAGATAGTATGCGTGGGTAAGTACGATGCTCATAAGATAGAATCACGGATTTTACAGATAAAATAGATGTTCACGGATTTTTCAACTCTCATTTTTTAAAAATATAAAATTCTTTCTGTTTCATCATTATCTAATAATTCTTTTTAAAAGATTCCTATCTGTGATAATCTGTAATGTCCGTGTCTTCTGTGGTCTATTTTTTTTGAATGATAATCAAATAATGGTCAGAATATTTTGCCCAAATTTTATAGGGATATAATTTTTCAGCCCAGATTAACATTTTTAATAATCCTTTTTTATTTGAAAAAAAAGACTCTAAATAGGAGGGAGGGATTTTTAATCCAATGGGTTTAATAGCTAATGTTTTATGACGGTTCGACGCTAAAGATACCACTTCTTTAGGGTTGTAGTACCAGGTTGGTACATTTACGCCATCTACATTCGCAAGAACAACATCGTTTGTATTTCGTCTTTTAGCTTTTCTGAATTCTCCTTTTAGTGTAAAGTAGAAACGTTCCCATAAACAGTTTTTAGGCATAATTACTAAAGCTAACATTCCATTTGGTTTAAGAAGGGATTCTGAAATTTTAAGAAAAGATTCCAATTCTGATTTCGACAAACAATTCAATCCTCCAAAATTTGAAAAAATCAAATCAAATTTTTCAGAAAATGTTTCAGAGGTAATTTTAGTAATGTCTTTTTCTTGAAATCTAATACTTGTATTTTGATGTTTTTCTTTGGCGACTTTTATCATTTCCGAAGAAATATCTGTAGCCAATACACGATGTCCTTTTTCTGCCAAATATCTTGCATCCTCTCCAGTTCCGCAATTTAATTCTAAGATGTTGAGCTTGCTTTTAGTTAGGATGTCCTCCTTTAGAAAATGATACACACGTTTACGCTGTGCTTTTCCTATTTCTGAATAGGTAAAAACAGTATCGTAGTTTTTTGCGTGTAAGTCGAAACTCGTCATTTTTATTAATCAGTTTTATCTTTGGGATTCGTGTTCTTTTAATTTATTTTGAATAGGAACACAGAGTTAACGGATTCTACGAATCTTCACTGGTTTTTTATCTGTGATTATCTGTTTAATCAGTGTCATCAGTGTTCTATCCTATGCTCCATTCTATCCAAAATCATTCTATCTAAATAAGAACTTGGAAGATAATAAAAATACAAAAGCATAGATCTAATTTTTCGCAATGAAATAGAAAAAGGGTTCTTAAAAAAACTTTGATAATTAGCTATTGCCTGACTCTTTCTATATTCTTTATGAACATAGCGATGTAATTTTTTGTAATAGGTAGAATTAAATGTTCCTTGAAACATCATTGCCAGATCATCAGAATCTGTCCAGTTGGCCTTTTCTTTTAAATCGTCTTTTACCATCTCATAAAACTTAGTGCCAGGTAAAGGATAGGAAACAGATACTCCAATATTATCGGGCTGTAACTCTTTAATCATAGCAACAGTTTTAGAGATGTCCTCTTTAGTTTCTCCTAAATATCCAAACTGAATAAAAAATGCGACACTAATTTTTTTATGTTTTAATATTCTGGTAGCTTCATAAATTTGAGACAATTGGGTGCCTTTATCCATAGCGTCCAATATTTTTTGAGAACCGCTTTCTGCTCCTACCCAAGCTTCTTTTAATCCACTTTCTGCCAATGCATCAATGGTGTCTTCTTTCAATAATAAATCTACACGACTCTGTATTGTA
>CAJXYJ010000033.1 GCA_913063255.1 uncultured Flavobacteriales bacterium
TCATGGCAAGCCGAATTACGTAAAGATAATATTAGAGTGTGTTTGGTAAATCCAAGTGAAGTAACTACAGCTTTTGCTGATAATGATAGAAAAGAACGCAAAGAAGAAAACAATAAATTGGGTTCTGAAGATATTGCACACACTATCCTGTCTGTAGTAGAAATGCGTGATAAAGGATTTGTACCAGAAGTTACGATATGGGCTACCAATCCATTCTAGAATGAATGTAAAAGAAAAATTAAAAGAATTGGGATTAGAACTTCCCAAGGTTTCTTCCCCTGGAGGAAATTATATATCGGTTAATATAAGGGCAAAAATTGCATATATAGCCATTCAATTTCCTATAGAAAATGATACGTATTTATATCAAGGTCGATTGGGAGAGGGTATTTCTACCGAAGAAGGATATAAAGCTTTTGAATTATGTGCCTTGAATGTTCTAGCTCAAATTGAAACGAAAATTGGTGTCGATAATATAATAGGAATCAATCATATAGATGCATATTTTCAATCTGGAAAGGATTGGGATGAGTCCCCAATAATTGTTAATGGTGCATCCGATTTGTTTGTAAAAGTATTGGGTGAAAAAGGAAAACACTCCAGAGCAATTTTTGGTGTTGAAAAATTACCCAGAAATTTTAGTGTAGGCTTAACGACTACACTCACACTAAATGAAGAATAAAAAAAATCCGGCTCCAATAAAGGCTGTTCATATTTAATTATGAAAAACATCTATTTCATAATATTACCACAAACACATCCTTTGGATAGTTTAGGTCCTGCGCAATTGTTTCTAGAAACCAAAGAGAATGGCGCCGATATAAATCTCCATTTTTTATCCAGTACATTAGAAAAGGAGATGGAGAGTTCTTTAGGTTTGGGTTTTTCAAGATTAATACCATATCCAGAATTTACTCTTGGGGAAGGTGATATAATTGTGATTCCAGGGATTGAATTTTCCTTATTAAAAGATTCCAACTTTAAAAAAGAGAATGAAAATTTCTATGTCTGGTTGAATTCACAATATAATAACGGAGCAACTCTGGTATCTGTTTGTACAGGAGCTTTTTTATTAGGAGATGCAGGCTTACTTAAAGGAAAACAGGCAACTACACATTGGAAAGCTTTTGAAGAATTTGAAAAAAAATTCCCTGAAACGGAACTTCTTAAAAATAGATTGTTTGTTGAAAACGAGCGTATATACACCAGTGCTGGGATGCTTTCTGGAATCGATCTATGTTTGTATTTAGTAGAAAAGGAATATGGAATTAAGTTTGCAATCGAGGTAGCCAAAGAGGTTGTAATGTATTTTAGACGTGGGGAATCTGACCCACAATTGAGTATCTTTTTGCAATACCGAAATCATTTAGAAACCAGAATTCATGATACTCAAGATTTTATCTCTAAAAACTTGGCTCAGGCATTTACCATAGAAGACCTTGCGGATACGGTATTTATGAGTGCAAGAAACCTAACTCGTCTATTTAAAAAAACTACAGGAATTACCATAGGAGATTACCATACAAAACTTAGGGTAGAACAAGCAATTCAACTACTTGCAGAAGATTATACCATGGCATATACTGCTGAACAATGTGGCTTAAAAAGTACCACACAACTACGATCACTTCTTAAAAAATATCAGGATATAATTCCGACCGATATTGATAAATTAAATTAAGTTGTCCTATTACTGAGGATTCTTGTCCTTTTGTTAGACAATTAAGACAGATACATTTGTAGTCTAAATATATAGACTCTTTTTGATACATTTTATTTTCATTTTTCTAGCTTGTTTAGTCGCAAGAGCTACGAATACTATTCGTGTAATTCAAAATAAGGAATTGGAAGGTATTTTAAATTCAATTTAACAATGATTCAAAAGAAAGCCTATAATTTAAATAAATGAAAAGATGAAGAAGTTATGGATACTGTTGGTTTTAATTGCATTTAATACAAATGCACAACAAAGTAATCCAGTTTATGTTTGTCCGCCATGTGATAGTTCTTGTGATGACAAAACTTTTGATAAACATGGTACTTGTGATGTTTGCAATATGGAGTTAACCACAAAAGCAGAATTAGAAAGAGTTAAATATGCCAAAATGAAGATAGCCTTTTATTTACAGCCGGGCGTAGAGGTTTTAGATTTTGCTGGACCTATGGAAGTATTTGCCTATGCAGGATATGAAATCTTTACAGTTTCCGAAACAAAAGAACCTATTTTATCGCAAGGAATCTTAAAAATTATTCCAGATTATAGTATTAAAGACGCACCTCAAGCAGATATTTTGGTGTTTTTTGGAGGAAATTCTGCCAATGCATATCAAGTTGAAGAAGTTATCGATTGGGTAAAAGCACAAGAAGATGTAGCATATTATTTTTCGGTTTGTACGGGTGCCTTTGTATTAGCAGAAGCAGGAATACTAGATGGTAAAACTGCAACGACTTTTCATAGTTCATTGTCTGGATTAGAAAAAAACTACCCAAAAGTAAATGTAAAACGCAATGTGAGATTTGTAGATAATGGTAGGGTGATCACAACCGCAGGAGTTTCAGCAGGAATTGACGGAGCATTACATATGGTTGCCAAACTTCAGGGACTTGAAAAAGCAAAAGAAGTTGCATTTTATATGGAATATGACAAATGGAAACCTGGTGAAGGTTTAATACTTACAGATAATAACCCTTATAAAGAAAAATAATAGATCGATTATGAAAACTATAAAAAGAAAAATATTAGTATCATTATTGTTGCTTGCAACTGTAGCAATTGCACAAGCGCAATCCTTAACAATGCCAGAACCTAGTCAAGATGCATCGATTACTCAAAGGTTGGGTATTTCAGATGTTACTATTAAATACAATAGTCCTGGTACCCATGGAAGAGAAATATTTGGAGGAATCATTCCTTATAATGCTATTTGGAGAGCAGGAGCAAATGAAAATACTACCATTCATTTTTCCCATGATGCAATGGTAGAAGGAAAAAAGATAAAGGCAGGAACTTATGGTCTTTATATGATTCCAGGAAAAGAAAAATTTCAAATTTTATTTTCAAAGTTCAATAAATCTTGGGGGACAGTACTTCCAAAAGAGGAGGAGTTAGCGTTAAAAGTATCTGTAAATCCAGAAAAGATTGTCTTTCAAGAATGGTTAGGCTATGATTTTACAGATCGTTCTGCAGACAAACTGGTTGCTGTTTTAGAATGGGCGGATGTAAGTGTTCCTTTTAAAATTGAGTTTGACATAACTAAGATTGTAATTGAAAATTCTATAGCAGAATTAAAAGGGCAAGCAGGTTTTTCGGGTACTAGTTATATGCAATTAGCAGCTTATTGTTTACAAAACAATACCAATTTAGAGGAAGCAATGACTTGGGTTGATATTTCTATATCTAGAAAAAAGACATTCAGTAATTTAAATGTTAAAGCAGATTTGCTATTAAAAAAAGGAGAGGATGAAGCTGCAAAAGTGCTTATGGAGGAAGCATTTTCTTATGGAAACATTTGGGAGTTAAATTCTTATGGCTATACCTTATTAAATGAAAATAAAACAAAAGAAGCTATAAAAGTATTTACATTAAATATTAAAAAACACGAAAACCATCATTTAGTATGGAGATTCATAGATAGTTTAGGGGAAGCCTATTTAAAAGATGGGAATAAAAAAATGGCATTGAAATATTATAAAGAAGCAAAAGAAAAGGCGCCAGTTACACAAGATGTATATTTTGATGGTATTATATCTAAATTAAAGTAATAATACAAAGACGAAGTTATAAAACTAATGGCAACAAAAAAATATATTGAAAATGGAGAAGGAATGCAACTATGTACTAGCCCCATTAGTCAAGCAGTTATAGCAAACAATATGTGTTTTATTAGTGGGCAATTAGCTTTAAATGATGCTGGAGAGTTTGTTTCTGGAATAATATTGGAAGAAGCCCAATTGGCATTTTGGAATTTCTTTTCGGTCTTAAAAAAATCAGGATTCAAAAAAAGTGATGTAGTTTTTATTGATATAGCTTTTAACGATTTAAAGGATCTTCCCATAGTAAATCAATTATTTAAAGATTTATTTCCATTGGATAAAAGACCAGCAAGGACTATATATCAGGCACAAGCACTGCCTTATGGAGGGAAAATAAAAGTTACAGGAACTGCTGTTAAGGACTTGGCATAATCAAAATTTCTATTTAGAAATGATAAAAATAAATTGCTTCATTTCTTTATTTAGTAATATTATTATATATTGTTAACAGTAAAGAGATATCTTTGCAAAATAGTACTAATATTGATTAAAAATTATAATAATACGAATGGCAAAATCGCAGCAAACATTTAACAAGAGTGAAAAAGAGAAAAAACGTTTAAAAAAACGTGAGGATAAGAAGAAGAAAATGGACGCTCGTAAAGCGGAAGCAAAAGAACATGGAAAGAAAGGTATTGAATTTGCTTACGTAGATCATTATGGTAATATTACGGATACTCCACCAGATCCAACACAAAAACTTAAAGTAGAAGCAGAAAGTATTCAAATTTCTGTTCCAAAAACACTAGAAAGCGATAGAGTAGAAATCGATCCTGTAAGAAAAGGAACGGTTTCCTTTTTTGATACTTCTAAAGGTTTTGGATTTATTGTGGATGGTGAAAATCAAGAAAAATATTTCTGTCACGTTAGTGGATTAATAGATGAAATTACAGAAGGTAATCTAGTTTCTTTCGAACTTGAAAAAGGAATGAAAGGTATGAATGCTGTTAAGGTGACTATTGTAAAATAATATTAAGTATTTCCAATAATAAAGAAAGCCTCTATATAGAGGCTTTTTTTATTTTCCATTTTTTTTTTAAACTTTTAATACATTGTAATTTTCTACAGCTTTCAGTTGTGCTATAATGTTAAAGTTTTATAAAAACATTCTATAAAAGAATATATATTCGATTATAATATTATATTTGCCAAGTGAGAATTAAAGACGATACAAAAAGGGAAGCTATTATAGAGAAAACGATTGCAATTGTTTTCGAACAAGGCTTTGCTGGTATTAAAATGGCTGACTTGGCCAAAAGGGTAGGGATATCTGTTTCTACTTTATATGTCTATTTTAAAAACAAAGAAGATTTAATAGTATCTATTTCTGGGGAACTTTTTAAAAAGGTCTCTGAAACAAGTAGTAAAGAGATTACCGAGGACTTGCCTTATAAATTAAAACTGAAAGCCCTATGGTTATACTGGGTTAATTACAGTATTAATCATACCAAAGAGTCAAGTTTTATGCATCAAGTAAAACAATCTCCTTATTTTGAAAAGATTCCACAATCTATATTAGAGGCCAAGCATAAAATGGGAAAGGACTTGTTTGAAATAGGAAAAAAAGAAGGCTTAATAAAAAACATGGATAATGAAATACTAGCTTCCGTTATTGGAGCTTTATTAGCAGAATACGTAAGACTCATCCATGATAATAAAATTAAAATGGATCAAAAAAATACCGATGCCATGTTCTCCATGGTATGGGATGCAATTAAAAATTAACCTCTTTTTTTTAATTATAAAACGAATAAATATTCGACATTAATGAAATACAAACTATTAAAATATTAAAAACGAATGATTATAGGAATTGGAATACTAATAGGAACCCTTATCATAATCTATTTAGCTTTTGTAAATCTAAGTCCACAATTTGGGGGAAAGATTAGCAAAGAAAAACAGAAGGAATATGAAAAATCTGAAAATTATAAAGAAGGGAAATTTTTAAATGAAAAGGAAATTAACTTCGATATGAAATTTAGCGATATGGTATCTACGGGAATAAAATTCTTTAAGAAATCTCCGGGAACCATTCCAGAAAATTCTCTTGATGTAGAGAAAGTAGATTCCCTTAATATAGCGCAATACCAAGGCAAGCCACGATTAATTTGGTTTGGGCATTCTGCTTTTTTACTACAAATGGAACAGAAGACAATCCTTATAGATCCTATGTTTGGGGAGGTTCCCGCACCGCACCCTTTATTAGGAACTAAAAGATTTAGCAAGGAATTACCTATTGAAATTGAACAGTTGCCCAAGATTGATGCCGTCCTTATTTCTCATGATCATTACGATCATTTAGATTATGGAACCATACAAAAACTGAAAGGTAAAGTAGAAATGTTTTATACCCCATTGGGTGTAGGAGTACATTTACAAGAATGGGGAATAGAAAAAGAAAGAATCGTAGAATTGAATTGGTGGGAAGAAGTAAAATTTAAAGAATTGACTTTTGTTTGTACACCAGCTCGGCATTTTTCTGGAAGAGGGTTTGGAGATCGTTTATCTACTTTATGGAGTTCATGGGTGATACAGTCCCAAGACACCAATATTTTCTTTAGTGGTGATAGTGGTTATGGACCTCATTTTAAAGAAATAGGAGAAAAATATGGTCCTTTCGATTTTGCCATGATGGAATGTGGACAATACAATGAGTTGTGGCCAGATGTACATATGTTCCCAGAAGAAACCGCACAAGCTGGATTGGATGTAAAGGCGAAGAAAATTATGCCAATACATTGGGGAGCCTTTAAATTAGCTATGCATACTTGGACAGATCCTATCGAAAGAGTTTCTGAAAAAGCTAAAGAATTGCAAATAGAATTGGTAGCTCCCAAAATCGGAGAGCCCATTAATATTGAGGATACAACTAAAAATAATACCCCATGGTGGAATTAATTTCAATATCAAAAGCGATAATCGTATTTAAAACAGATATTGACCCTACTATTGAACAAGAGGTTAGAATTCTATTAGCAGATTTTGAAGAGATAGATGCGGTAGATTTCGATTTTGAAGATTGCGATAATATATTACGAATTGAAGCTAAAGTTGATATTAGCTATAATGTAATTAAAATTCTAAAAGCTTACGGGTATTATTGTGAAGAACTTCCTTAGGTAAGGAACTAAGGGTTGCTAAGAATTAAACCCACCAAGTCACAAAAAACTTTTGCAGGACCCCATTGGGGAATTTAATCCAACAAAGGGGGGCTGTTTTATTCGAAATTAATGGAGTTATTTTCTCATGAAATTGAGAATAAGACAACCATTCTACTTGTGTTTGAACTTCCAATAGCCAATCCATTTTAATAGGGATATAGAATTTACATTCTGAAAACTGTTCTATTTCAATAAAAGGAATATAAAAGCCCTTTATTGCCTCTTTATTTAATAATTTAAAATCAGGAACAACTGCATTGTATGGAATAAACAATTGGGCCTTAAAAAGTACTCGTTGTTCTATCTTTGTTGAGTTTAACTCTAAAGCTTTTAAAATTGGCTTTGTATGCTCATTATGTAACAAAGGCAATTGCTTATCTCTTAATTTATGAAGCTTTTTAAGCAAGTCATCTTTTCTATTAGGTCCAATCCAATGGTCCAATTCTGTATTGCCTATACGTGAATCGTGTAGGTAAAACTTATAGATAATCTCCAAATGTATAGGGACTTTATTCTTCATTAAAATACAATCTAGTTCTCCAATAGTTATTTTATCATTTTGAATTTGTACGTTTTCTATGCGTATTTTAATGTCTTTATATTCTTGTAATTCTTTAATTACAAATCGTTCCACACGTTTTCCTAAAAGCATGGGTTTGCCATGGGTATCTTCAAAACTAGAAGGATTTAGTTTTGTAATCTCCAGTTGCTTTAGCTCTAAAATATTATCGTTTTTCCAAAGTAATGGAGTGTTTAAATAACCTTGATACTGCAATTGTATGTTTTTTGACTTTTTATCCATGAATTGCTAAGGTATAGGATAGCTTTTATAAAGAGGAAAAAAAGATGTTTTTATAATCTTTTAAATATTTAAATATTTTTATGGAATAAACTGAACAAGTGATTTTTATCATAGTATATCTTTAAGTAGGGGCGTAAATTTGAGCTTAAAATTACTCAAGATGAAAACTAAACTTAGTACTTCGACGCTTTCAAAAATTACAAGTCTATTACTCTTATTATTTTTACCAATAGTAATTGGATATGCTCAGATAACCACAGAAAGTGGCTCTAAATTAATCAAGCCTGAAACCAATATTGGGGAAGATTTAGTATGGCATGTAAAAGCATTCCGACCCGATGCACAAATATTAAAAGTAAAGGCCATCGATAAAAAAGGAAATTTATATGATGTAAAAGCCATCCAACCCTCCGGAGGTTCTAGTGATGTGCTTAGTATTAAAGCCTTTGTGCATGACAAACAACTTCCTATAAAAATAATACTTCCTGATACTAACGGTAAGTATTTTCCTTTGGTAGCCATTGCAGAAAAAGGAAAAACATTAAAAATTATTGCAGTAAATGAAGAAGGAAAATATCTAGAAGTAAAAGGGCATACCAAATCTGGTAATGTAATTTACATTAGTGCAATAACATCAGATAATATGGGCTATAATATTATTGCTATATCACCTTTTGGTGAAGTGAACTCTGTAAAGGGAATGAAGATGTTAGATGCCACAGAAGAAGCAGTAATAAATGGGGTATCTATTTATGCTCATGTAAAAGCCATTAAATAGAATTTAAAAAACTTAATAAAAAAGCATTCTTAATTGCCTGAAATAAAGGCATTAAGAATGCTTTGCTTTAAGAATAAATGAAACACTTAAATAAAGGCTTCCAATACTAATAATTCTTTTTCATAATCTTTAATAAAGGCGTCTATCTGACTTTTTTCTATACCAGGAACACAGATGATATGTGCGATTTTATCTTCAGAGGCCAATTGGTATTTCTCACATAATTTTTTGGAAGGTTTGTCTAAAACCACTGTGAGCGCATCATTATTTCTCCATGCATGAATCCCAATTTCTTTTAATCTTTTCTCAGTATATGCCGCAAGTTCTTGTGACTTTCTTGCACGTTTAATCAGTCCTTCAATCCCGTGTTTTTCAATAAAATCCCATAAAAATAATGGAGTCAATCCATTTCTAGATCCTGTGATCGTAGTATCTAGCGTACCAACATAGGACACAGAATTTACAATTCGGTTTCTATGTTTTCGTTTGGCCAATACAATTCCACAGGGAATAGGTCCTCCAATAAATTTATGTCCAGAAATTGAAATACTATCGATGCCTTCTGAAAAATCAAACTTTGGTTTTGGATCTACAAAAGGAGCAATACAACCTAAAAATGCTGCGTCACAATGGATATAATAATCTTTAATCGCATACTTTTTAATGATGGCTTTTATCTGATCCAAATCATCTACAGCCTCTGTCATGGTAGTTCCAATATTCAGGAAAAACACCGCAGGTTTATCTCTATTGAGGGTTAACAAGCTTTCTAAATCATTATAATCCATTTCACCATTGGGCTGACTTCTAACCACAATGTTCTTTAAATTTAATAAATGTAGGTTTTTCTTAACACTATAATGGGTAGACTCACTATAATATACAATAGGATTATTAAAGCTTTCTCTAGCTAAGTACAAGCCATAGAGATTCCCTTCGGTTCCTCCGTTGGTGACATATCCCCATACATCTTCAATGCTGGAAGATAGAATATCTGCAAAAAATGAAATCACCTCTCTTTCTACATCTTTAGTATCTATCGCCAGGGTAGAAGGAGATTCTGGATCTCCAACATTATTGATACATAAGTTTAAGAATGGGGCATAGGCTTTATAATCAAAATCCTTAGCCAAAGGGTATCCTAAAAAATGTGCTGAGTTCTCGCTAATTCTGCTGTAAATTTCTTCTATTCTTTTCATTTTAATATTGTGCAATATATTTTGTGCAAAGATATTATTAAAGAAATATGTTCTAGTATCATAAATGATAATAGGAAATTATTACTAGTTTTGTGACATTAAAACAAATATATTACTGCAAGAGCTGGTTTAAAGCTGTGCAAACAGAAAAATATACTATGTACAAATTAGATCCTATAGATTTACAGCTTATCACAGCTTTACAGGAAGATGGAAAACAATCGATAAAGCAACTTGCAGATATTGTAAATCTATCGATTACACCCACGCATGAGCGTATTAAGAGAATGGAAGCAAATGGTGTGATCGAAAAATATGTAGCCATAGTCAATCCCAAAGCATTGGGTAAAAACATCATCGTTTATTGCCAGGTTACCTTAGTAAAACACCAAGAAGTAAATTTTAAAATATTTGAGGATTATGTGGCAGAAATGGACGAGATATTAGAAGTGTCTTATATCGCTGGAGCTTACGATTTTTTATTGAAAATTATTCTAGAGGATATGAATGATTATCAAAATTTTGTACTGAAAAAGTTATCCAAGTTAGATATCATTTCTAATATGCAGAGTTCGTTTATTATCAAGCAAATTAAAAGCACCACTAAGATTACCTACAAAAAGTAGGAGGGTAGAGAGTCTAAAAATCTAATTGTCCAACAATCCAAGTTTATTCATGCAATACCAAAAGCGGAATTTCGGTATGATAGCTTGACTTTTCCATTTTGGTATGAAACAGGATTTGTTGAAAGTAGTTTAGATTTTTTGCCATCATCACCATCATATCTATTGCCTTGTTATCTGTAAATTCCTGAACTGCATCTTCTGCTTCTTTATTAACCAAAAAATGAAAACTGGGTTTTGGTTTGCTAAAGTAATCTTCCATCATTTCTTTGTTTGCCAATTGATTCCCGTTTAATTCGGCTCCTTTTTTGCTAAAATGTAGTAGGTGCAATCCTGCATGATTAATTTCTAAAATTTCTGAAAGGGGCTGTAGAGCTTCAATTCCATAAGCTAAAGAAAAATCTGTAGGAAAGGCAACTTCTTTCAAGCCATTAAATGTTGCTTTTTCAGGAATAATCAAGGTGTTACAGGGTACTTTTACAATAACATTGGCGGTATTAGATCCAATAATTAGATCATTTTTATCTGTAGCACCTTTGGTTCCCATTACTATCAGGTCTATCTTTTTTTCTTCTATATGTTTGCGGATGGAAGTGATAAAAAAGTTAGTATCGAAAAGCGTATAAAAGTGGTGTTTTTTGTTTTCTGGAAATTCGGCTTCAATACGATCTAACAATTCCTCCAATTGCTTTTTTGAAGAATTGGGTTTTCTTATATCTATTTCTTCTAGATAGGTAGGGGAGGACGAATTTTTAGTGCTATTTACATGGAGTACATAAAAACTACACCGTTCCTTCTTAAAGAAGTTAAGCGCATAGTATATGGCATTCCAAGAGTTTTCTGAAAAATCAGTAGGGATTAATACGTTCTTCATTTATAAATTCGTCTGAGGAAACAAATTTAGAAACATCACTTCCTACAAAAAATGACAATGGTCAGTTTGCGAATATTAATAATGAAATTTAGTGGATATTCTTCAATTGCTGCAGATCTAGAATTTTTATATTTCGACCTTCCACTTCAATAATTCCCTTCTTTTTAAAATTAGAAAGGGTACGAATCAAAGATTCAGTAGCAACACCAGCAACACTTGCCAAATCGTTTCGTGAAATTCGTATATGCTCGTCTGGACGGCAATTCAGCTTTTCGGCAAACATTAATATGGTACTTGCCGTTTTTCTATGAACCGTGCTGTATGCCATATGTACCAATTGTTCTTTTACACCGCTAATATCTTCGGTTAATAGCTGTATTAACTCTAAAGTAACCCTATGGTTTTTATCCAATACATCCTTCAACTCATGCTTCGAAATCCCTACGAGTTTAGTTTCAACAATAGGAGTTGCAGATTCTTGGTAGACAGTATTTTGTGTAAAGGAAGTATAACCAAATAAATCGTCTTCTTTATGCAATGCGGTGGTGAGTTCTTTACCATCTTCATCCAGCTGATGGCATTTTACAATCCCCTTTAGCACAAGATAAATATAATTGGAATGCTCGCCTTCGCTATAAATAGCTTGATCTTTTTTAAATGTATACTCCGTACCGTTATCGTCGAAAAAGTTTTTTAAATCGTTTAAAGAACGCATTTCGTTTTCCTGAATGGTGGAATCCTCAGGGTTTGCTTTTTGGTCTTTTAAAATAGAGGCTTTGGCAATTCTACTTTCAATAGCACTTAGAAGTTCTTCTTCTTCAAAAGGTTTGGTGATATAATCGTCAGCACCTAAATCCATTCCTTTTCGCACATCTTTACGTTCGGTTTTTGCCGAAAGAAATATAAAAGGAATATACATGGTTTGTTCGTCTTTAGCCAATGCTTCCAAAACCCCATAACCATCCAATTCTGGCATCATAATATCACTTACAATAATATCTGGCATTCCGCTTTTTGCTAGAGAGACACCTTCCATACCATTAGCTGCTGTAAGCACTTCATAGTTTGAAAGTTCTAAAAGCTCTGCGGTGTTTTCTCTTAAAACGGTATCGTCTTCAATTAATAAAATCTTCTTCATTATTTTGCTGCATTTGGGATAGTAATGGTAAAAATAGTGCCTTTGTTTTCTTCACTTGTAAAGCAAATAGTTCCCTCTAAATTTTCGATATGAGTTTGTACAATATTTAATCCAATTCCTGTACCTTGGGTTATCAATGCGTTTTCGGCTCTAAAATAACGATTAAATATGTTTTTCTGATCGGCTTCTGGAATTCCAATCCCATCATCAATCACCATGATAGTCGTGGTTTGCTCGTCTTGGGTAACCTTAATGTCTATTACCGTATTTTCTGAAGAATACTTAATGGCATTATGCACTAAATTAGAGAGGGTCAGTTCTATAATTTTCTCGTCTTGTACTAAAGAAATCTCATCGATATGCTCTGGGTAATTTATTTTCTGACCTTCTTTTAATAGCATATTGGCATGGTAAACCACCTCATTCACCACCTTACTTAATTTAAAGGTGTTAAAGGTATAGGTTACATTTCCGGTTTCTAATCTATCTATGGATAAGAAATCGTTTAAAATATTATTTAAATAATGCACCTTATCACTAATGGTCTTGATGTGTTTATCGCGTTTTTCCTGTTGCTCTGCTAATTTATATTTCCCCAATAAGATAGTAGAAGTTAATATCCCACTTAAAGGAGTTTTAAATTCGTGAGATACTAAGGATAAAAATTTTGTCTTTAAATCGTTGAGTTCTCGTTCTCTTTTTAGAGCAATATTGGCATCCTTTTCAGCTTCTATCCGTTTGTTGTTTTCAACCTCTAACTGACTTATGGTTGCGATTAGTTCTTTGGTTCTATCGGCAACTTTTTCTTCTAGCTCAGCATTTAACTTCTGGATTTCATCATTCTGTTGTTTCCGTACCGAAATATCCGTCACTAAAGCCATGACATATTTTTTATCGTAAATGGTAAAAGGGTTTAAACCCGCTTCTACCGGAAATATACTCCCATCTTTACGAGCACCATAAATATCACGTCCTACACCCATTTGACGATTTTTATTTTGGTTCATAAAACCGTCAAATTTTGCCCCATGGGCTGCATGATAATTTCTAGGGATCAAGGTATTAAGAGGAAGTTGAGCCATTTCTTTTTTTCGATAGCCGAACATACGCTCTGCCGATTCGTTGGCTTCTACAATATGTTGCTGGACATCTACTATAATCACTCCCTCGGAAACAGATCCTAATAGGATATTAAAAATGTCTTGGTCTTTTTTAAACATATATGGTATTGGGCCTTTGGTTGAAACATAGAGCCACGCAAAATTACTAATTTCTTTTACTAATATATATAGATGACTAAAATTAAAATATGTTTTATCTTTAATTATAAATGAGAATGATTAAAAAAGAGATAAACACTAATAATAAAAGAACCCTTTGGGTATTCCCATAGTAGTAGGGGTAAGGTTCTTTTAAATAGGAATTAATTTGTGCTAATTTTAATTTCATTGGTAGCAAAATTAGTTTTTTTTAAATGACCTCCTGAAATATTTAAAAATATCATAGTAAGATTTTGAAATCACCCCATACCAAAGTCTCCGCAAGTTTATGTATCTTTAAGCGTCCCCACCAATAGAAAAAATCTTAAAATCATTATATCATGGAAACAAAAAGCATAAAAGCATACGGGACTACAGCAGCAGATGCAGATTTAAACTCGATGCAAATTAATAGGAGAGTAGTCTCACTAAACGATGTGGAAATAGAGATCTTATATTGCGGGGTTTGCCATTCCGATTTACACTTTGCGAAAAACGATTGGGGTATGACGACCTATCCTGTGGTGCCTGGTCATGAAATTGTGGGTAGGGTAAGCAATGTTGGATCTGGAGTGAGCAAATATAGCACTGGTGATTTGGTTGCCGTAGGCTGTTTGGTAGATTCCTGTAGAACCTGTGCCAATTGTAAAGACGATTTAGAACAATATTGCCCAGAATGGATTGCTACCTATGGTGGTTATGATAAACATTTAGATACCACAACCCATGGCGGCTATTCTGAAACCATTGTGGTAGATGAAGATTTTGTATTGCGGGTACCAGAAAACCTAGATCTTGCAGGGATTGCTCCTGTATTATGTGCGGGGATTACCACTTGGTCGCCTCTAAGACATTGGAAGGTGGGTAAAGAGAGTAAAGTGGCAGTGGTAGGTTTAGGTGGTTTAGGGCATATGGCAATTAAATTAGCCCATGCATTAGGAGCTCATGTTACCTTGTTTTCTAGATCTACAAATAAAACACAAGACGCATTGGGTTTAGGTGCTGATCAGGTAATTATTTCCACAGAGGAAGCCCAAATGGAATCTGTGATGAATACTTTCGATCTTATTATAGACACCGTTCCTTATGCCCATGATTTAAATCCTTATGTAGGCACTTTAGCTACCAATGGTACTTTGGTGGTGGTTGGTTATTTAGGGCCTTTAGATCCAATGTTAGTAACCGTACCGATGATAATGGGACGCAAGGCGGTTGCCGGTTCTTTGATTGGAGGTATTGCCGAAACTCAAGAATTATTAGATTTCTGTGGGAAACATAATATTATCTCAGAGGTAGAAGTGATTAAAATGAAGGAGATTAACGAAGCCTATGAACGGATGCTAAAAAGTGATGTTAAATATCGTTTTGTAATTGATATGAAATCTATAAAAGTATAGTTCACTTCGATATTTTAATTAACAGAAAGAAATTTGTGAATTATTAATTTATTGAACTCTTTTTTTATATTGAAGATTTAAAGTTTAGATTTACAGCTAATTAAAAAGATTTAAATTAAAGTGTTTATTGTCAAAAAATTGGCGCATCTTTGCAAATCAATAAATTATTATAAATTAAATTACATTACAATGAGTAAAGGAACAGTAAAATTTTTCAATGAATCTAAAGGATTCGGTTTTATCACAGAAGAAGGAGTTGAAAAAGACCACTTTGTACACATTTCTGGATTAATTGACGAAGTTCGTGAAGGCGACACAGTTGAATTTGAATTAAAAGAAGGAAACAAAGGATTAAACGCAGTGAACGTAAAAGTTATCTAAACAATATACTTAAAGTTTTATGAAAGCCCATCTTTACAGATGGGCTTTTTTCATGTACAGAAGTGGCTATACCCTTTAATCTCATAAAAAGTTTAAACCACTTAATAATTCAATTCTCGAAAAAGGTATCCTTACCTTTGCCAAAATTAATTTTTTATGTCAAAAAGTTTTTCCGATTTAGGAATTAATGATCAGCTTCAACAAGGTTTAGCTGATTTACAAATCTCTGTTCCTACCGATATTCAAGAAAAAACGATACCAGTGGTATTGCATCAAAAAGAAGATGTGGTTGCATTGGCAAAAACTGGAACAGGAAAAACAGCGGCATTTGGTTTGCCTTTATTGCAGTTAATTGATGTAGAAAACAACGAAATACAAGCGGTTATCCTAGCACCTACTAGAGAACTTGGGCAGCAAATTCATGCAAATTTAGTTTCTTTTTCTACTCATATTCCTTCAATATCTATTGCTACGGTTTGTGGAGGGATTCCTATCAAGCCCCAAATAGAACGTTTAAAAAGCACTACACATATTATAGTAGCTACACCAGGGCGTTTGGCAGATTTAGTGAAACGCAAAGCTGTTAACATTCAAAATATCTCTTATTTTATTTTAGATGAGGCAGATGAAATGGTGACTGCTTTAAAAGAAGGATTGGATAGTATTATTAAAGAAATTCCGAAATCTAGAAGAACATTATTGTTTACTGCTACTATGCCAGGAACAATAAAGCAATTGGTTCAAAATTACATGTCCAAACATGTAGTGCAAATAGAAGCAGACATGGAAACTGTTGGTCATCAAGGAATCGATCATCAATATGTAGTTGTAGAACCTATAGAAAAGTTAGAGGTATTGATGCATTTCTTAAGTTCAAAAGAAGGGGAACGAGGAATTATATTTTGTAAAACAAAAGCAGCTGTAAATAAATTGGCTAAGAATTTAGCGATCAATAAATTTTCTTCTGGAGCCATTCATGGAAGCTTAACCCAAGGAATACGAGATCGCATTATGGGTCAGTTTAGAGAAGGCCATATAGATATTTTAGTCGCTACAGATTTAGCGGCAAGAGGAATTGATGTTAAAGAGATTTCTTATGTTGTAAATTATCATTTACCAGATTCTTATGATGCCTATGTACATAGAAGTGGACGTACAGCAAGAGCAGGAGCAAAGGGGCTTTCCTTAACGGTAATACAAAAGGAAGAAGTGGAAGATATTTCTGATTTTGAAGAAGAATTAGGAATTATTTTTAAGAAATTAAAAAAGGCTGACGCCCAAAGTATTGAAGAGAGCAATGGCTTATTATGGGCTAAAAAAATATTTAAGACCAAACCCAATCGTACTATTTCTGAAGAATTTAGAAAGCAAGTAAGAACGGTATTTCATCATTTAACCAAAGAAGAGTTGATTGAGAAAATATTGGCAAATCATTTGGCGCAAACAAGTTTAGGAACTTCAAAATCGGAGGATACTAAAAAGAAAAAAAATAAGAGGTAGGTATGGGAAATAACATCAAAGAACAACAAGACATTCTTGAAAAATTAAAGATCTATAACTTAAATCCAATGCAAAAGCAAGCTTTGGATACGATCGAAAATAATGCAAAAACCATACTATTATCTCCTACTGGAACTGGTAAAACACTGGCTTTTTTATTACCATTATTAGCACAATTAAATCCGGAGTCTACCGAAGTGCAAGCCTTAATTATAGTCCCTTCAAGAGAATTAGCCATACAAATAGAGCAAGTAATTAGAAACATGGGTTCTGGTTATAAAGCCAATGCTATTTATGGAGGTAGAGCGATTTCAAAAGATAAAATAGAACTCAAGCATACTCCAGCCATTTTGATTGGAACTCCAGGAAGGTTGGCGGATCATTTTAAGCAAGGCCGTTTTACTACTGAAGAAATAAAAACATTGGTTATTGATGAGTTTGATATTTCTATTGAAGTTGGTGCAGGAGGTGAAATGAAAACGATTATGAGCTTTTTGCCCAATGTAAGCAAACGTATTCTAACCTCTGCTACTACAGGAAATTCGATTCCTGCTTATCTTAAAATGGATGGAGCTAAATCTCTAAATTGGATTAAAGAAAAAGAAAGCATAAAACTAATAGTTAAAACAATTCTTTCCCCTTCTGTTAACAAACACAACACTTTGGTGGCTTTATTAAATCAATTGGGTAGTGACCCTGGTATTGTTTTTTGCAATAAAAAAGATAGCCTTTTAGATATAAGTCTCTTCTTGGATAAAAAGGGTATAGCACATACTTGTTTTCACGCAGATATGGAACAAAGAGAAAGAGAACGTGCCTTAATAAAATTAAGAAATGGAAGTGTTTCTGTTTTAGTAGCAAGTGATTTAGCTTCTAGAGGAATTGATATTCCAGAGATGAAATTTATAATTCATTATGAAATTCCTACAGCTCTTCAAGAGTATACGCATAGAAATGGTAGAACCGCCAGAGTAAATGCAAAAGGAACCGCATATTTGATAAAAGGGCAAAATGAGATTTTTCCTGACTTTATAGAGAAATCGAAGGTGGAAACCCTTACTAATATTGGGGATCGAAAACCTCAATTTTGGGCTACCTTATTTATTTCTGGTGGGCGTAAGGATAAAATATCAAAAGGAGATATTGCTGGAATGTTTTTTAAGCAAGGAGGAATTAATAAAGATCAATTGGGAATTATTGAGCTGAAGCAAGATTGTGCTTTTGTTGCCGTTCCTGTGAGTATTGCTGATGCTTTGGTGGATAAATTAAACAATACCCGATTGAAAAAGAAAAAAGTTAGAGTCACATTGGTCTAAATATAATATTCTTTAATTTTGAATCGTTCGAATTACTGAGATTCCGAAGGGTAGTGGTGATTGTGGATTGGTGATGAGCAATGGGTAGTGAGTAGTGGTGATTGAAGATTTATTATTTATGGTTGGTGATTTGTGAAAGGGGGAGTGCTCTTGGGTGAGATTGCTTCGCTATGCTCGCAATGACAGATGCTTGTATGATGGGTGAAGAGTGAAGGGAAGTTCAGCGGTCTCTTGATGGGATCGCAATGACAAAAGCTCGTTAGTATATTAGCTAACAAGTTTTGGACTTGTAAAATCAAGGCTAATTTATGAGGTAAATATAGAAGTGCTTTGGTTAAAATTAATGAAAATACTTTTGTTTTTTGTCACAGATCTTTGTTGTGAACCGTAGCGACACATTAGAGTGAACACGGCTTTTTTTCCATCGGAGTAAAGTACATGTACACAGCAGTTTTGATAAACATTATTAACAATTGGTTTTTTAGTCCAAAGCGTCCTTCTTTTCAATACCATACGATTTTAATAGATCAACAACCCCCTTTATGATATTATTCACTTCAGATAGCGGTGTGTTCTTTTCTAGAAAAATTGTTATACTAGATGTGGTTTCCCCATTGAAATGTTCTTCAGTTTTTATGTTAATCTGTTGAGTCTCTATAGAATTGAGGGGGAAAAATATTTGAATGTATTTACTTTCATCTTTTTCCTTAACAGTAATTCCGGTATATTCATTTACATTTAAATAATAGGCTGTTGAACAAAGCTTGTACGCTGTACAGAACTGTATAAACTTAATTACTTTTTTTTCCTTATTTACAGCTTCATGAAGTAAGTAGTTGTAATTTTTCTCACTATCGTTATGCTTATAGATATCTATTTTTTCGTTCAAATTTTTATATTTTTCGGCTTTAGTTTGACTTGAACAAGTTGCGTAGATAGACAGTAAGAATATTATAATAAATAAATTTTTCATAAATGGATAATTTTTTTAATTATAGTTTACGTGTTTGTATTTGATTTTTAAGTGACTAATTTAGTAAATACAGACAGATTGAATAGAAAAATCTCTTGGATTTTAGTAAGGTTGCGAGTAATTACAATTAATCTTATACGTTGTTATGCATTGGCTTTTTATGTACAACATTCCTTAGAAGTTAAAATAGGAAATAGTAGTTGCTCATAGTAATCTCCATCTTTTGGATACTCGGTTTCAGAGCTCTTCATAACACCAACCTTTTCTACTGCTCCTTTTCTGTTATAATAGGTTCCAAATATTAAATCCCAAAAAGAAAAAACATTCCCAAAGTTTTTTGCTTCTTCCATTTTTTTACTGTGATGAAAATGATGAATTTGTGGTGTTATAATCAAGTAATCCCAAAAGCTTTTCTTTGTTTTAATGTTGGCATGCGAAATATATGCAACTACAACATGTGTAATGCCTACTAAAAAAATAATTTGCTCGTTAAAGCCTAAAAGTAATATTGGTGTCATTTTAAGAAACGTATTTAAAAACATATTAATCGGATGAATCCAATTTGTTTTAAACCAATTCATACTTGTTGGTAAATGGTGAATGGAATGAATTTTCCATAAAAGGAGACTTATATATGAATCATTATTTCCTGTGTGGCTAACTCTATGATATAGATATGGAAGAAACTCACCTATTAGATTAGCAATAATATAGGTTGCTAAAAATGGCAGGGAACCCCAAAAATCAGATATTGTAAAAAAGTGCTTTTGTATATAAAAGACCAATGACAAGGCAAGCATTTTTCCTAAAGCATCAAATATGGCAGCTGAAAAAACAAAGTGCTTAATATCTACCCAAATTGTCTGTTCATTAGATTTCCAATCTTGTTTCAACGGAATTATTCGTTCAAAAATTAGAATATAGATTGATGTAAATAGGAAAATTGAATATGATGCTATTTCAAAATTCCAATTATTTTGTAATATTAAATAACTAAATATTCCTGTTAGTATTAGTAATGTAGGTACAACTACTGAAGAAATTTTATGTTTCATTTATTTGCTTTCTCTTGTAGTCGCAAAGAGGCAGCAAAAAGATGCAAAATTATAGAGTTAAATTTATTCTTTCCATTTCAGCTTTTAATTCTTGAGGAAGTTCACAATTATCTTTTAATTGAAAATCAGACACTTGCCCTTTTTTATTGTAAAATATATCTATACACTCACCAATTAATTCTTTTAACTTTTTTCGTCCTCTTTGTATTCTTGATTTTGTGGCTGTTAAACTCAAATCAAGTATTTCGGCAATTTCTTGTTGTGGCTTTTGCTGAATATCACTTAAATAAAGAGCTTGACTATATTTTTTTGGTAAATAGGTTTTAATCACAAATCCTGACAAATCACAGACACAAGCACTTGAATTGGTGTTGCTTTCAGATTGATTTAGTGATAATTCAGAATGCTTTTTATTTTTTCTATAATAATCTGCAATTGTATTTCTGGTCACTTGAAAAAGCCAATTTTTATAGTTTTCAATTTCTGTTTTTCGATTTATATTATCGAGTAGTTTTATGCTAACTTCTTGTAAAATATCTTCTGCAATAAGTGCTTCATCAATATTATTTTTGATAAAATTCAGTAAATGACCTTGGTGTTTATTCCAAATTTCGTTAAATGTCATTGTTCTATTTTTGTTTGTGCATAACGTGTTTGTATTAGATTTTTTGATTGATTAAGCGCCTAATTTAGTAAATACAAAACCAACTAGAAAATCCACGAAGATTTTCGTAGGCAGGCGTGCACTAGCAATTAATTTTATTCGTTGTTACTAACTAGTTTTTATTTCACAATTGTTTTCGGGTTATGTCCAATTTTAAAATTACATGAATTAGCTATATAGCACATTTTATTAGCTTCATAATGTAATTCATTTGCTTTTTCACTCTGCTCTTCATTTTCAATAGTTACCAATGGATTTAATGAAACTTCTTTAAATTTTCCACTTCCATCTTTAGTTTCTTCCATTATTCCAGTTGCATTGTCAACATAACCAGATACGATGATTTTATTCACAGAACATAAATGTAGGTACCAAAGCATATGGCAAGCAGATATAGAGGAAAGAAAAAG
>CAJXYJ010000034.1 GCA_913063255.1 uncultured Flavobacteriales bacterium
ATCATTGTCACAAAATCACTAAGCTTTGCTTTGGTTCCTTTATTTATATTTATTTCAACTTTATCTATATTCTGCATGACCTCAAATACAGATCTATTATATTGATTTGCAGTTACAATAAGTCGTTCTATGGTAGTTTGCCCTATTCCTCTAGCCGGATAATTAATCACTCTTTTAAGAGCTTCCTCATCTTTAGGATTTAAAACCAATCGCAAATAATAAAGTACATCTTTAATTTCTTTACGTTGGTAAAAACTTAATCCCCCATAAATTCGATAAGGAATATCTTTTTTCCGAAGTGCATCTTCTATCGCCCTAGACTGTGCATTAGTTCTATATAAAACAGCAAAATTTCCATTTGCCATTTGGTTGTTCATCTTAGTTTCAAAAATGGTACTGGCAACAAATCGCCCCTCGTCTCCATCGGTCATACTTCGATTTACCAATATTTTTGAACCTTCATCATTTGCAGTCCAAACTACTTTATCCAGTCTTGTTTTATTTTTTTCGATAATACTATTTGCAGCATTTACAATGTTTTTTGTAGACCGATAATTTTGTTCTAATCTGAAAACCTTTACGCCATCGTAATCCTTTTGAAAATTTAATATATTATCAATATTTGCTCCTCTAAATGCATAAATACTTTGGGCATCATCTCCTACTACACAAATATTTTGAAATCGATCACTTAATGCTTTAACAATTAGATATTGACTGTGATTTGTATCTTGATACTCATCCACTAAAATGTACCTAAACCTATTTTGATACTTAGCCAACACTTCTGGAAATCGAGTTAATAATTCGTTGGTTTTTAGCAATAAATCATCAAAATCCATTGCTCCAGCTTTAAAACATCGATCTACATATCCTTTATAAATATCTCCCATTCTAGGAAGTTTAGCCATAGCATCTGCTTCTACTAACTCTGGATTATTAAAATATGCTTTAACGGTAATTAAACTGTTTTTATAAGAAGAAATCCTAGAATACACTTTTTTGTATTTATAGACATCTTTATCCAGATACATTTCTTTTATTATAGCTCTAATAACACTTTGGGAATCTTGAGTATCGTAAATAGTAAAATTAGAAGGGTAACCCAGTTTATCAGCTTCAATTCGAAGAATTTTTGCAAACACACTATGAAAAGTTCCCATCCATAAATTTTTCGCTTCACTTCCTCCAACAATCGAAGCAATACGCTTTTTCATTTCGCGAGCAGCTTTATTGGTAAAGGTCAAGGATAAAATATTAAATGGATCTACCCCTAGCGACATTAAATAAGCGATACGAAAAGTCAATACTCTTGTTTTACCAGATCCCGCACCAGCAATAACAATCATTGCACCATCTTTTTGTAGAACTGGTGCTAATTGAGCTTCATTAAGTTGTTGTAAATATTCTTGCAATTTTTAAGATATTTTCTTCAGAAATTAAGCTGTGAAATTACAGAAAATACGAAGAAGAATAATCTGCTTTTCATACTATTTATAAACAGATTAAAACAATTCATTTTCATAAAAAATTAAATATCTTTAGCTGAATTTAAAAACCATCTTATGAAACTATCCTATTTATTTTTTCTATTAATAATAAATTCTTCAACATTATTTGCTCAATTTGACAGTGATTTATTAAGTGATATCAATCTTATAGAAGAAAAAGTAATCGAATGGAGGCATTATTTTCATGAAAACCCAGAGTTATCTAATAGAGAATTTAATACTGCAGAGAAAATAGCAGAGCATCTGAAAGGCTTAGGGTTTGAAGTGACAGAAAAAGTCGCACACACCGGTGTTGTTGGAATATTAAAAGGAGATCACCCAGGAAAAGTAATTGCCTTAAGAGCAGACATTGATGCATTACCGGTGACTGAAAGAAATGATTTGCCATTTAAAAGTAATGTTACCACTACCTTTTTAGGGCAAGAAACTGGAGTGATGCATGCCTGTGGTCATGATACCCATATTTCTATTTTAATGGGGGTAGCAGAAGTTCTTTCTAAACATAAAAACCTAATTCATGGTACCGTAAAATTTATCTTTCAACCTGCAGAGGAAGGACCACCTCCAGGGGAAGAAGCTGGAGCTCCATTAATGATAAAAGAAGGTGTTTTAGAAAACCCTAAAGTGGATGCTATTTTTGGATTGCATATTGGATCTGGTTCTCCTGTTGGAACTATATCGTATAAACCCGGTGGAACTATGGCTGCTGTAGAACGATTTGTTGTGAATGTAAAAGGAAAACAGACACACGGTTCCAGACCTTGGGGTGGTGTAGACCCTATTTATATTTCGGCTAAAATTATTGATGGCTTTCAAAGTATTATAAGTCGAGAATCTAATTTAACGAATGAAGCAGCAGTAATTACAGTAGGAAAAATAACTAGTGGCGTACGGTTTAATATTATTCCAGAAAGTGCTGAAATGATTGGTACAGTTAGAACTCTTGATCCAGATATGAGAGAACTAATAATGCGTCGTATGAACGAAATGGCGAGAGATATTGCAAAAGCTTATGGAGGAACAGCCACTATAGAATGGCAAAGTAACACGGTAATAACATTTAATGATCTAGAGTTAACACAACAAATGTTACCAAGTTTGGAAGCTGCTGCTGGAAAAGAAAATGTAAAATTAGTTAAAGCTACCACTGGTGGAGAAGATTTTTCATATTACCAACAAGTTGTACCGGGTTTGTATTTCTTTTTAGGAGGAATGACACCGGGTAATACGGAAGCTTTTCCACACCATACACCAGATTTCATGATAGATGACAGCGGTATGCTATTAGGAGTAAAAACATTTTGTATGTTGACCATGGATTATTTAAATGCAAATTAATAATACTAAAAAATAAATCTTTTAGAAAATTATTAATAATCAGTTTGTTTTCTGGAATGATTGATTCTAACCTTGTGAAATAATATAAAACATAGTATGTTTGTTTTATATCATTATCATTTATGGAAGAAGCAACTCAAATTTTAAATTATGTAGCCTATTTATTGCCAGCAATAGTAGTTGGCTTAATTGCTTACTTTTTTTTTAAAGGACATACTGCCAATGAAGAAGGTCGTAGAAGGTACCTAATACAAAAAGATGCACAAAAAAATACAATCCCAATAAGATTACAAGCCTACGAACGTTTAACCTTGTTTTTAGAAAGAATAGATCCCAATAAATTATTGATACGTGTGAAGCCTTATTCTGATGATCTTCAGAAATATGAAACTTTACTTATTCAGAATATTGATAATGAATATGAACATAATCTTGTTCAGCAAATTTATGTGAGTCCAGAATGCTGGAATATTATTATTGCTGCAAAAAATGCAACGACACAATTGATTAGACAATCTGCAATGAATGAAAAAGTGGATAGCTCAGACAAATTACGTGAAACCTTATTAAATCATTTTATGGGCGAAGTAACTCCTTCTCATAAAGCCTTATTGTATCTGAAAAAAGAAGTAGGGGAATTGTTTTAAAAGAAATTGATTTTAGTTGAATATTTCAATATTCATTTAGAATTCTATTTAGAAAATTAAGTGAACTTGAATCCATCTCTTTTCCCAACATAATAAGTTGATTGCGATACTCTTCATTTTCTAACACTCCTTTTAAAATAGCTCTTGATGACTTTTGGAAACGCCAATAATGATGTTGGCTTGCTTCCAATAAATTTAATAAGGTAGTTTGGTCCCAAAAGTTTAAATAACCTATATACTCCAAAGCAATTTCACGAATATTATGACCATAAACTGGAGAAGTATATTGTTTTAATTCATTAATAAATTCAGGTCTTTTAGAGGGTTCATAATTTTCAGTAAGCAAAGCTAAAAACAACCAGAACTGACGAATATTTTTATCTTGAAAACCCTGTGCATTTTTCATTAAATCCAAATACTTCATTTTTTCATCTGGAAACGAAACCCATAAATTACCCATCGCTAATTCTTGGGTAACGTAAGACTTGTCATTTAACAGAGTCTCATATTCTGACTTTAATTCTTGTGGGACTTTGGTAAGTGTTAATGCTATGGCTTGCCTCAGGAACAAATTATTGCTGTTAAAAGCTTTTTTGTATAATGGTGCCGAAAGTATTAAAGGCTCTCCTTCTAATTGATGAACTGCTTCTTGCCCTAAAAAATCATTTGGAAAAGAAAGTGCTTTTTCCAATTCCTTAACCTTTAGGGTAAGTGGTGTTTCTAGTAAAGCTGAAATTTCAAAATACTCCTTCATAAAAGGAGATTTCATAAGCGAATTAAAAGCTTGTTCTGATTTAAAAGCACTTTGCTGAAGCCAATCTCTTCTAAATTCTGTTAACTCTTTTCCATACACTAATTCCACTTCATAAATAAAATCATCGGTAGTAACATTTTTAAATTGATATCTTTCTAGGTAATTTTTTATTGCTTTTTTAAAATTATTCTCCCCTACTATTTCGCTTAATATATGCAATGCCCAGGCACCCTTTTCATAAAAGGTTAAAGAACTAGCTTTAGAATTTACAAGAGACTCCCCTTTTCCTTCATTGCTTAGTGAATTTAACTGTTCTGCAGATTGATATAATTTCCAGTAATAATAATCCTCCCCGAAAATTTTACGTTCTGCCAAATGTGCATAATAAGTTGCAAATCCCTCATGCAACCAATGATGTTTTCCTTCGGTTTCAGTAACTAAGTTACCAAACCACTGATGCGCTAACTCATGTGCATTTACATTGATGTAATTACGATCTTCAAATCCAATAGAATCAACTACAAATGCTTCTGAAAAAAAAGTAGCTGTAGTGTTTTCCATTCCTGCATATAAAAAATCTCTTACTGGTACTTGTTTGTAATTTTGCCAAGGATAAGGCCGGCCAATCTCCTTCTCTAAAAAATTGAAAATAATATCCGTATTTCGATAAGTAGGCTCTATCTTTTCAATATCTTGAGAGTTAATATATAACTCTATTGGCACACCTGAAGTTGATTTAAATGCTTTCTTTTTAAAATTACCAACTACAAAAGCCACTAAATAACTAGACATAGGGTTTTCCATATCAAACTCCCAAGAATTAAGCTTCCCTTTTTCGATTGTATTTAGCAATTTACCATTGGCAATGACAGTTTTATCAATTGGAACTTTTATAGTAAGATCAAATTCCATTTTATCGTTCATATCATCTAAACTAGGTAGCCAATGTGATGTGTATTTACCTTGTCCTTGTGTCCAAATTTGATTCCCAGTAAAGTATAATGCTTTCTTTGGGCTAGCCTCATAATTAAAAGAAATGGTATACGTTTTATCGGGTTTAAAATTTGAAACCAACCAGATTTTTTTATTTGCAGAAGTAATTGAAATATTGTTTTTTGAATTTACTTTTAAAAGAATAATCCCAACTCCATCTAAAAAAATAGAATCACATTTTTTTAAAACTTTAAAAGTATAGGAAGCATTTGCGATAACTTTTTTTTCTGAAGCGATTGGTTCTATAATAGCCTCAGTTCTAATAAAATCAACTATTTCAGTTTGTTGTGCAGTGCCATAAAACCCAATTAACAACAATTGGATCAAACATAAATAATTAATATTAAAATCAAATAATTTCATCTTATGGCTTGTGAAAAACGACAATATTTAAATGAAAAAAGGCTATTTTCGATACTCAAAAATAGCCTTTTTAAAATGCAATTTGTAGTAAGTCTAGTCTAAAATAATTTTTTTAGTTCCAGATCCTTTAGCATTCTCTATATTTAAAAAGTAAATCCCACTTGACAATCCTCTAAGATTAAAGTTATAGTTATTTAATTCTTCACTAGATTTAAAGTAAAATACTTTTACTTGTTTCCCTTCAATAGTATGAATACTTAATCTTGTATTTCCTTCAAGATTCTTAGTGTTAATTGAAAACACTCCATTGGAAGGGTTTGGATATACTGAAATATCGTACACAATATCATTATTAACAACCTCTGTACCTAAAATATTTCCGTAAACTATAGGATTGTCACTTTTATTAATAATATGTGCATCAACATAGTATACAGGATTATACCCATCGTTACAATCAGCACAGGTAGATCCTGATACACAATCTGGGTTATTTGGGTGGCAAAAGTCTTGATAAGTAGGATGGAAACGGTAGTCCAAATCAATACTCGAACCTGTATAGCTTGTTAAATCAAAAAGGTCTGGTGGTGCAATTGCTCCTGGGCACCAACCTGCTCTATTATAATACCAAGTCCCTTGTTGTCCAGTACATCCATCAGGATTTGGGTTACATGTATTCCATAAATTTTGAGTATATTCCTCATTCCCATTTATGTCAATATAGTGCGTAGCATTAAAAAATTCAGCCGCATTGGCAGAATTATTAGAACCCCAACCATGTCCTGTGTTTGAAACTCTTAAATGAGATGACTCAACTAAGATTGAAAGTTCTGTATTATACGTTTCGACAGGTTGCAAGTCAGCAGGGTTTCCAAAACTATATGATCCATCCCAAACCTCAACAACTCCACTATAATCATATTCTGGAGTTCCTTGGTTATACTCTAAATCAAGCGTTAATTGCCATCCACCTGTTCCCCAAGTATCGATAAATACTCTAAATTCTATTTCTCCTTGTAATAATGAACTATAATCTGTTACATCAAGCTCGTGATTACATCCTACACCATAGGGTGTAATATACCTTATAAGTTGAATCCAATTTCCATCAGGTGCTTTAACATCTATATGCGCCCAACGATCCCAATCATCACACCCTCCTGGAATATTAGGACATTCTACTTCTAATGATGCATTTAAATTATTATATGCTCCTACAAACTGTGGTAAAGTATAAGTGCCATAATACCATCGGCTATTATCTCCTCCAAATTCAATAATTACATCTTGTAGACTTGCTACTGTTTGTGATGTAATATCGCTTGTTACTTCAATATTTCTTGTGATTGTTGTTATATTTCCATTGGTAGCAGTAGTATGAATTAAAACCTCATGAGCTCCATAAGATTCTGGTGTCCACAAATAATAATAGAACCCTTCTTCTTCTTCAGCAGTAAAGGTTTGTCCATCTACTTCTACATCTACTTGTTGTATTTCAATTAATCCATCTTGAATTTCAATAGAAGCATTTAAATAAATTGGGAAGCTTTTTAAAGATTCCATTTCAATTGGAAAATCCTCTGTTAAACGGGTATTTACTTCTGGGTAATATGTAGATAAATCCAATACCTCAAAAGATTGTAATTGTTCTGAGGGGTAATAATTTGAATCTCCAACTTGTAAAGCTTTAACTTCTACTATTCCTGGAGTTCCTGTTAATGATATGGTGTTCCCGTTTACTGTAGCTGGACCTGAAACAATCTCGAAGGTTACTGGCAATCCTGAGTTTGAAGTAGCAATAACATCAAAATCTGGTGAAGTTGTCCCTTTAAATGGAATAGGATCAAATGTAATTATTTGATTTTCTTGTCCAGTGGCTGCACCGTCATTTTGATAAAGAACCAATTCTCCAGTATGTATATTTTGACCTGTATTCGTATTCGTTAAATATTTTACCTGAACATATTTTGTCGTTACAGCTCCAAAGTATACTTCTTTTACAGAAACATCAGATTCGTCAATCCATTCGAATGTTCCAGCTGCATCCATCACACCCCAGTTTACCCCATCATCACTTAAATAAATTTCATAGGTCAAAGCTTTTTCAGTTGAATTTGCAGGGTTTGGTAAATAACTAAATCCTGTTACGTCAAAACTTACCCCTAAATCTACTTCTACAATACCAGGTAATGAGTATCCATTGGCATTATACAAGGCCCACCAAGTAGCAGGATCTTCATCGAAAGCATGAGCTATTGGATGATTAGTGTTATCACTACTCACATATTGAACAGTATAATTAATTTGTGGTATTACTGTAATTTGAGAGAAAACACTCAAAGAAAAGCAAATAAGTAATGTAAATAGTAATGTTTTTTTCATTTTTAAGAATTTAAAATATGGTTTAAGCGACCAAATATAGCATATTAAAAAAATAATATGATTTTTATAGAAAAAAATACAAGTCCCTTTTTCTATTGCATTTTATTATTGTTTTGACAAAAACAATTAAATTCGTCCAATGAATCCTGTTTTTTTTCAAACTCCAATAGATTACCTAAAAGGCGTAGGTCCAAATAGGGCTGATTTACTTAAAAAGGAGTTAGGGATTCATACCTTTCAAGATTTGCTTAACCTTTTTCCAAATCGATATTTAGATCGTACTCAATTTTATAAAATATCACAACTTCAAAAAACAAATACTGAAGTTCAAATAATTGGTAAGATTACTCATATTAAAAATGTCGAGCAAAAAAAAGGGAAACGTTTGGTAGCAACCTTTAAGGATGATTCAGGAAAAATGGAATTGATTTGGTTTCGAGGTCATAAATGGATACGAGAAAATTTAAAGCTTAATGAAGCATATGTTCTCTTCGGAAAAACAAACTGGTATAATGGATTATTTTCTATGCCCCATCCTGAAATGGAATTGTTAAGCGAATATGAAAAAAGTTTACGCCCTTCAATGCAACCTGTTTATCCTTCTACTGAAAAATTAGCAGCTAGAGGAATTACAAATCGAGTTTTAAATACCTTGATGCAACAACTGTTTTTAGTGTCTAAAAATAACATTGCTGAAACCCTCTCAAAACCTCTTTTAAAAACCTTAAAATTAACCTCCAAAAAAGAGGCTCTTTTAAATGTTCATTTTCCCCAAAATCAAGACCTTTTAGCAAGAGCTCAATACCGCCTAAAATTTGAAGAATTATTTTACATTCAATTACAATTAATTCGCAAAAATCACCTCCATAAATCGAAAATAAAAGGATACCCATTTCCAAAAGTAGGGGAGTTTTTTAATACTTTTTTTAAGAAGCATTTACCTTTCGAATTGACCAATGCTCAAAAACGAGTTATCAAAGAAATAAGAAACGATTTAGGTAGCAAGGCACAAATGAATCGATTATTGCAAGGAGATGTAGGTTCTGGAAAGACTATTGTAGCTTTAATGTCAATGTTAATAGCTATTGACAACGGCTTTCAAGCTTGCTTAATGGCTCCGACTGAAATTTTGTCAGTACAGCACTATAATGGATTGTTAGAATTATGTAATGAATTAAAACTCAGTATATATACTCTAACTGGTTCAACTAAAACTTCAGATAGGAGGATAATACACGAAAAACTTGAAAATGGTGAAATTGATATCCTAATTGGCACTCATGCCTTGCTCGAAGATAAGGTAAAATTTAAGAATTTAGGTCTTGCAATCATAGATGAGCAACATCGTTTTGGAGTAGCGCAACGAAGTAAATTATGGCACAAAAATAAGTTCCCTCCTCACGTTTTAGTAATGACCGCAACACCCATTCCAAGAACCCTCGCCATGAGCGTTTATGGCGACCTAGATATTTCGATTATTGACGAACTTCCGCCAGGCAGAAAAGAGATCAAAACTGTACACAGATTTGATGCAAATAGACTGCGTGTTTTTCGGTTTTTAAAAGATGAAATTTTAAAGGGTAGACAGGTCTATATTGTGTACCCATTAATTCAAGAATCTGAGGCATTAGATTATAAAGATTTAATGGATGGCTATGAAAGCATTTCTAGAGAATTTCAGAAACCCAATTATCAAATTTCTATTGTTCATGGAAAAATGAAACCCAAAGACAAAGAATTTGAAATGAATCGTTTTATAAAAAGTGAAACTCAAATTATGATAGCCACAACTGTTATCGAAGTTGGAGTTAATATACCAAATGCTAGTGTAATGGTAATAGAAAGTGCTGAACGCTTTGGTCTATCACAATTACACCAACTAAGAGGACGTGTAGGCAGAGGCGCTGACCAAAGTTATTGTATTTTAATGACCAGTTATAAATTATCTGAAAATGCTCAAGCTCGTTTAAAAACGATGGTAAAAACAAGTGATGGTTTTGAAATTGCCGAAGTAGATCTTAGACTTAGAGGCCCTGGAAACCTTATGGGTACTCAGCAAAGTGGTGTTTTAAACCTTAGAATTGCCGATATTATTAAAGATCACGAAATTTTAAAGCTAGCAAGAAGCTATGCTTCACAAATATTAAAAAGTGACCCTTCACTATCATCAACTGTTAATCTCCCTATAAAAAACACTTACATTCAATTATCTAAGTATAGGAATATTTGGAATTATATAAGTTAATCTCTCCAATTCTGAAATAAAATTCTGTGCAAGCAATGTTTGTAGTATTTTTCTTAAAGATAAACTCAATCTTATATTTTTTATGTAAATTGCTTAAAACCATTAATATACAATTATGAAAAAATCAATCATTTTCCTTTACGGAGTGTTATCTTATTTTGTGTTTTTTATTGCTTTTCTTTATTCCATCGGTTTTATTGGAAGGTTATTAGTCCCAAAAGATATAAATATGGGAATGGAATCTAATTTAACAGAATCCATAATTATCAATTTATTGCTCCTGAGTGTTTTTGCAATACAGCATACTATTATGGCTCGTCCTTCTTTTAAAAAATGGTGGACAAAAATAATAGATCCAGCTATGGAACGTAGTACATTCGTGCTTCTTACGAGTTTAATATTATTATTGATATTTTGGCAATGGAGACCTATGACAGATATGGTATGGGAAGTTCAAAACGAAACATTTGCATTTATACTAAATATAATTTTTTGGTTGGGTTGGCTCATTGTTTTTCTTTCCACTTTTATGATCAATCACTTTCATCTTTTCGGATTAGATCAAGTATACAATAACTTTAAGAGCAAGCCTCCTACAGGCCTTAATTTTAAAGAAATCTTTTTTTATAAATTCGTAAGACACCCCATAATGACAGGATTTATAATTGCATTTTGGGCAACTCCTTCCATGACAACTGGTCATTTATTATTTGCTGTTGTAACCACGCTTTATATTCTAATTGCAGTTAAGTTTTTTGAAGAACGAGATCTTAAAAATGAAATTGGAGAAGCATATGAAAGCTATCAAAAAAGAGTTCCGATGTTTTTCCCTTTTACTAAATTTAATAAATCAAAAAAGTAGTATAAAAAATTTATCAGTTTCTGAGGCTTTGATTCTCAACTACTTTATTTTTTATACATATTTGTAATATTTTGATGAAACATATTTATGAATTTTCATAAAATAAAAATCAATCTACTCTATAATGTAGCGTTATTTTGTTTGCTCATTTTAAGTAACTGTAATGAAGGGCCACCCCATAGAAGTGGAGACTTTAAAAAATCAAATTTAGTTGAATTAACTACACTTGATTCAACTTTCAAATTGGACATCAGGTATGCAACGAGCAATAATCTTGTTGGCAGACCTGTCTATACCGAAGCAAGGGCTTTCCTTCAACGACCTGCTGCATTAGCTTTGGTAGAAGTAAACAAAGAATTAAAGCCACTCGGTTTTGGATTGATGATTTTTGATGGATATCGACCTTGGAGTGTCACTAAACTATTTTGGGATATTACTCCAGATGAAGACAAGAAATTTGTAGCAAATCCAAAAGATGGCTCACGTCATAACCGAGGATGTGCTATAGATTTAAGTCTTTACAAACTTTCCACAGGAAAAGAAGTTGATATGACTGGGGAATATGATGAAATGAGCGAGCGTTCCTATCCTAATTACAAAGGAGGAACAGCAGAACAAAGAAAATTGAGGGGTTTATTAAGAAGTAAAATGGAAGCCAAAGGTTTCTTTGTTTATGAATTTGAATGGTGGCATTTTGACTTTAAGGATTGGAAAACCTATCAGATACAAAATATTCAATTTTCAGAAATAAAACAATTACTCAGCTAGCAACTCCCCAATAAAGCTTTCAAATTCCTTTTTAAATTCCACATATTTTTCCCCGGTTGCCGGTCCATTAAAGCCAGTATGAATCTTTCGTACTTTTCCTTTTTTATCTATAAATATAGAGGTAGGATATGATAATACTTGGTTAAGCATAGGCAATTTTTCGTTGGCTTTTTTCTTATTTGTGGTGCTATATTGAGCTAATAATATTGGATATGGAACCTCCAACACTTCTATTAATCTATTGATAGCCAGTAAAGCTTTTTCTTCAGTTTTAGCATATTCGAAAGAAAGGGCTATAAATTCCAAATCTTCATTTTTATTTTGCTTTAAATATTCTACATAATATTTAGTTTCATCTAAACAATTAGGACACCAAGTACCCATAATTTGTACAACGACTACTTTATTTTTAAATCGATCATCTACTAAGGAAACTAATTCCCCTTCTGTATTAGGAAAAGAAAAAGCAAGTTGATCATATCCCTCCTTTAAATAAGTAAGAGATGTTGCAGAAGGCAATTCAAAATTTTCATTTCGTCTGGCTACAAATGGTTCTTTCCAATGATTTCCGCTATAGAAAACACCAGCCATAGTACTGTCGGCTACCTTTGCTTCAAATAAAAAGGCATGAGCCCCATCGAAAGTAGAAAGCTTTAAAGAATCTCCACCCATCACTCCTTCTAAGTATCTATAATCTCCGGTTGTAGTTCTAAAAGTACCTGTAACTTTATTTCCTGCTTGAGTAAAGGTTCCTTTTGCTATGTATTTATCCTCCTCTGAGTTTGGACTAAATACAGTCTCCCAATTCCCACTAATATTCGTTTTTGTTTTTTTTGAAATATTGAATCGTTTATCCTCGCCAAAAATCATGGTAAACGGCACTACTCTATTTAAACTAGGCTTGACAAAGTCCCCTTTAATTAATTCCGAAGAAATCATTTTTCCTTTAAATACCCCTTCAAATACAGGAGTTTGTATAATAATCGAATCTCCATTAATATGAATATCACTCACTTCTATCCTTTCTTTAGCATTATGAATTACCAATGTAGTATCGGATTGTAATTCAAAAATAAAAGGCAATTCTTTTTCATCTTCAACTTCTAAAACAGTACGCCACACCCCTACTTTCAATCTACTCATCTCATTATCTTTTGATGTATTAGATTCATTCTTACAAGAAAAAACAAAGGGTATAACTATAAATATAGAAATTATAAATGGGTTGAATATTTTCATAAAACTTAAAATTTGAAATCTTTAGTCCGAAAGTATAAAAAATCTTTACATAAAACTTGGTAAATGTTATCTTTGCGGATTGTAACAAAATGTAAACAAGTGAAGATTTCATATAACTGGTTAAAGCAATTTATTAAAATTGATTGGGCTGCCGAAAAAACAGGAGAATTATTAACCGATTTAGGGCTGGAAATAGAAGGCATAGAACCTTTTGAATCTATTAAAGGTGGACTTAAGGGCATTATTGTAGGACATGTTTTAGAATGCAAACAACACCCAAATGCAGATCGTTTAAAAGTAACCAAAGTTGATATTGGTAAGGGAGAACAAGTGCAGATTGTTTGTGGCGCATCTAATGTTGCAGCTGGACAAAAAGTACCAGTAGCTACTATTGGAACAACATTATATGATGAAGACGGAAATCCTTGGAAAATTAAAAAAGGTAAGATTAGAGGAGAAGAGAGTTTTGGAATGATTTGCGCAGAAGACGAATTAGGTCTAGGCAAGGGTCATGACGGAATTATGGTTTTGGATGATCATTTACACCCAGGAACACTTGCAACAGAAGTCTTTAATATTGAAAATGATCAAATATTCGAAATTGGACTAACACCAAATCGAGCTGATGCAATGAGTCATTGGGGAGTTGCTCGCGATTTAAAAGCCGGCTTAATAAGACAAGAAATTACACTAGAATTAATAACACCTTCTACCAGTAGCTTTAAAGTTGAAAACCGAACACATAAAATTGATGTAGAGGTTTTAGACAATACTTTAGCACCAAGATATTGTGGCCTTACTATTAGTGATTTAAAAGTTGGGGAATCTCCACAATGGCTACAAAACAGATTAAAATCGATTGGCTTAGCTCCAATCAATAATATTGTAGATGCCACCAACTATGTCTTACATGAGCTGGGACAACCTTTACATGCATTCGACAGTAATATAATTACAACCAATAAAGTTGAAGTAAAAACTCTTGCTAAAGACACGAAATTTATCACATTAGATGGTGTTGAACGCACTCTACATGAAGAAGATTTAATGATTTGTGATGGAGATAAACCTATGTGTATTGCAGGTGTATTTGGCGGAATTGAAAGCGGAGTAACTGAAAAAACTACAAGTGTTTTTCTAGAAAGCGCTTACTTTAATCCTGTAAGTATAAGAAAAACTGCTAAACGCCATGCTTTAAATACCGATGCCTCTTTTCGTTTTGAACGTGGGATAGATCCAAATATCACCAAATATGCTTTATTAAGAGCTACCCTTTTAATTCAGGAGATTGCTGGCGGTATCGTTACTAGTGATGTGGTGGACATTTATCCGAAAAAGATAGAAGACCATCAAGTGTTTTTAAATTTAGAAAACACAAAAAATCTTATCGGTGAAGAAATTCCAAAAGAAATTATTAAATCGATATTGACTTCTCTTGAAATGAAAATTAATAACATCACCGAAGCTGGATTAGGGATGACTATTCCTGCTTATAGAAATGATGTTACTAGAGAAGCGGATGTTATTGAAGAAATTCTTCGGGTATATGGATATAACAACATCCAATTTACTGAAAAACTAAACGCATCTATCTCTACGACTCAGATAGTTGAAGATTATCAAATACAGAATAAAATTGGCTTACAACTTACTGCATTAGGCTTTCATGAAATGATGGGTAACTCACTTACCTCTCCTAAATATATCGAACTTAGTGAAAATTTAAAAGCAGAGCATAATATCGAAATGCTAAATCCATTAAGCAATGATTTATCGGTAATGCGCCAGTCCATGTTATTCAACGCATTGGAAGCATTATCCTATAATACTAACCGAAAAGCTGCTGACATAAAGCTGTTTGAATTCGGAAATACCTATCATAAATATACAGAAGGAAGGGAAGAACCTAAGCATTTAACCCTATTAGTTTCAGGAGCAAAAAATGAAGACAATTGGGCTGTTGCAACCCAAAAAGGGGAATTCTTTTATTTTAAAGGAATTATAGTAACTATATTAGAAAGGCTAGGAATTGAATTTTATTCTGAAAATAGTTTTAAAAATGATATTTTTTCTGAAGGATTATCTTTTTCAAAAAACAAAAAGGAATTAGTAGAATTTGGGATTATTAAAAAGAACATTACAAATTCATTTGGCATTGAAGCGGAAACGTTATATGCAGATTTTCAATGGGATGCTATATTAGAAGAAATAACAACTGAAAATTTCAAATTGCAATCAATCCCTAAGTTTCCTAAAGTTAAAAGAGACATTGCTCTATTAATAGACAATTCTGTGTCGTTTAATGATTTGCAAGAAACTGCGATAAAAACTGAAAAACACTTACTTAAAAAGGTAACCTTATTCGATGTTTATAATGGTAAAAAACTACCTAGTGGAAAGAAATCCTATGCTTTGAGTTTTACCATTCAAGATGAGAAAAAAACTCTTACAGACAAGCAAATCGATAAAATCATGAAAAAGCTTCAACTACAATTTGAAAAAGAGTTTGGTGCTAGTTTAAGATAAATAAAGTTGAATCGTTTATTTGGTTAAATTGTTAATTCGTTGTCATTGCAAAAAACACAATGTATTAATCTCATTTATTCAAGTAATTATTCTGCCGCTTTGGGTAAAACAATTCCGTCAACTATATGAAAAAATCCATTTTTATGGTAAAAATCAGTTGCTGATATTACCGAAGTGTTACCCTTGGTATCTACCAATAGCAATTGTCCGTTTTCCTCTTTAATTCCTAGTTTCTCTCCTTGCAATGTAGTATAATATACAGTACCTCCTTTACGTTCAACTTCTTTTTTAATAGAATGACTATCCACTCTACCCGGAACTACATGATAAGTAATAATTGCAGTTAATTGTTTCGCTTTTGAAGCATCAAAAATAGAATCGTGTTTTGTTTGTAATTCTGAAAACCCATTATTTGAAATAGCAAAAACAGTAATCATTTCTTCAGCTTCTAATAAATTATTTATAGTTTTCTTGTTAAGTGCTCTTTTTAATGAAGATAAATCTGAAGCTTCAGAAATATTTTCGATTAAAGTTTTTGAGGAAGAAAATGTATTTCCTTTCCATTCTTTAGTAACCGTTTGATTATCTGTTTTCGTATATTTTTGAGCAGTAATAGTATTTCCAATAAATACTAGTAATAATAGAAATGTATATTTTTTAAGTTTCATAATATTTTTATTTGTAAAAGTACATTTTAATATTTTTAAAAGAAATTATACCCTACCAGCAATTCGGTCTTTTGCCAATTGCAAAATGATATGGAACTGATCTTCTTGATTAATTTCTGAATTATCAATTTCTATAGCATCCTTAGCTTTTACTAATGGCGAATCCTCTCGAGTAGAATCCATTAAATCTCTATCCTGAACATTTTTTAATATTGCTGCATACGTAACATCATCCCCTTTCGCTAATAACTCTTCATAACGACGATTCGCACGAACCTCAGCATTAGCATTCATAAATATTTTTAATTCAGCATTAGGGAATACGACAGTACCAATATCTCGCCCATCCATTACAATTCCTTTTTCTACACCCATTTGATGCTGTATTGCAACTAATTTTTTTCTAACCTCAGGTACTGCAGCAACAGAGCTTACAAAGTCTGAAACATACATGGTTCTTATTTCTACCTCGACATTAGTTCCATTTAAAAAAATTTCAGGTTTACTATTAACATTCTCTTTTTTAAACGCTATTACAATAGTGGGTAGTGCATCTAATAATGCTTTTTTATCAAATTTGGTTGTTGATAAAAACTTGTTTTGCAAAACATAAAACGTAATCGCTCTATACATAGCTCCAGTATCTACATAAATATATCCTAGATATTCTGCAAGTTGTTTTGCAACAGTGCTTTTTCCTGTAGAGGAATACCCGTCAATGGCTATGGTAATTTTTTTCAAAACAGTATATTTATTAAATCAATAAACTTATTGAAGATCTATATTTAAACCAAAATAACTAGTTGCAGCAGCAACACTAAATTTAGAATACGTATAACTCAACCTAAGTTTATTTAATTTCATAGAAAAACCTGCACTAATACCTGCAAATGCTCTCTTCTCAACAATTCTAAGCTCTTCTCCTCTTCTAAAGTTATAACCTAAACGAATATTAAATCCCTTATCTGGAAATAATTCTATTCCAACAATAGTGTGCCTAAATACATTATCAATAAAATTAATATTTTCCTCCTCAACATTTCCTTCTAAATCAGTTTCCTCCCTATTAGGGTTAGAAAAAGCTACATTCCAGATTTGCATATTCTCGAAGGTAAGATGCCATCTAATCGGAATATTTTCAAAAGTTTGTGAAATCCCAAAAATCAATTCGAAAGGTAAGGGCTCATAAATTTCATCATAGGAAGTAATTTGAGTCCCTATATTTCTAGCAACACCAGAAATATTTAAATCCCAATCTTTATAAACATACATCATACCAATATCTACAGCTACTCCAAAAGAAGAATACTGTTCTAAAGTAGAAGATATAAATTTTATATTTCCACCTATATGAAAGTCTGTAAAGGCTATATTTCTAGCATGACCAACAGATAATGCTACTTCTCCTCCACTAAAACTATTGGTCTCATTTCCTTGTTCATCATAACCCTCAAAAGTACCGTAATTTACATAGGTTACTCCTGCGTGAATAACTTGTGTACGCCGATCCCAAGAGTAAGCATAGGCAGCAGAACCATAATTAACATCTCCAATATAGTTTACGTAATTTACAGAAAGCTGGTTATCCATTTCGGGATTAATACTAGCAGGATTAACTAATGCTTGTGTAGGATCATAATCATAATTAGTAATTACTTTCCCACCTAAAGCAGCCATACGGGGTGAGGTTGTCAAATTCAAAAATTGATAGGTATAACGTCCCCCAACTTGAGCTTGCGCAAACAAAGATGAAAATAAAATAAATAAAATGATTACCCTTTGGTTCATGTACGCAAAATGCCTTTTCCTGAAAGTTTAAACGACTACAAGTATAATTTATTTTGATGTATTAAAAAACCTTATGCGATTTGTTTTACGACAATGTTTTAGCATCTTTTACTTTTTGTTTTGTTAATGCTAAATCTAATACTTGACTCATGTCTTTGACGTAACTAAATTTTAAACCTTTTAAGTATTCAGGTTTAATCTCTTCTATGTCTCTTCTATTATCTTCACAAAGTAAAATTTCTTTTATATGCGCTCGTTTTGCAGCAAGAATTTTTTCTTTAATTCCTCCTACAGGTAAGACTTTACCACGTAAAGTAATTTCTCCCGTCATCGCTAGACTTTTCTTTACTTTACGTTGCGTAAACAAAGAAACTAATGACGTCAACATAGTAATCCCAGCACTAGGGCCATCTTTTGGTGTTGCTCCTTCTGGTACGTGAATATGCACATTATATTTGCTAAATATAGTTGAGGAAACTCCTAATTTTTCTGAGTTTGCTTTAATATATTCCATTGCAATTGTTGCAGATTCTTTCATTACTTTTCCTAAATTTCCTGTTAGAGTAAGTGTTCCTTTACCCTTAGAAATAATAGATTCGATAAATAATATATCACCACCAACTCGTGTCCATGCCAATCCTGTAACTACTCCGGCAACATCATTATTTTCATATTTATCTCGTTCTAACTTTGGAGCTCCTAATACTTCAATAATAATATCGTTGGTCACCTTCTTAGTGTATTCCTCCTCCATTGCTATTTTCATAGCAGCATAACGCACCATTTTTGCTAGTTGCTTTTCCAAGCCTCTTACACCGCTTTCGCGAGTATAGCCTTCTACAATTTTTTCTAATTGAGCTTTTCCAATTTTTAAATCTTCTTTAGTAAGACCGTGATCTTCCAATTGTCTAGGTAATAAATGTCTTTTACCAATTTCTACCTTTTCTTCAATGGTATATCCAGAAACATTTATTATTTCCATTCGATCTCTTAATGCTGGCTGTATGCTCCCTAAATTATTTGCTGTAGCAACAAACATAACTTTTGAAAGATCATACCCAACCTCTAAAAAGTTATCGTAAAAAGAATTGTTTTGCTCAGGGTCTAATACTTCTAACATCGCTGAAGATGGATCTCCTTGACTTCCTGTGGAAAGTTTATCAATTTCATCCAACACAAAAACAGGGTTTCCTGTTTCTGCTTTTTTAATGTTCTTAATAATTCTTCCAGGCATTGCTCCAATATAGGTTTTACGATGACCTCTAATTTCAGATTCATCACGCATACCCCCAAGTGACATTCTTACATATTTTCTTCCTAATGCCTCAGCTATCGATTTTCCAAGAGATGTTTTTCCAACTCCTGGAGGGCCATATAAACATAGAATTGGAGACTTCATATCATTACGAAGTTTTAAAACAGCTAAATGTTCAATAATTCGCTTTTTAACATCATCTAATCCAAAATGATCCCGATCTAATATTTTCTTTGCATGCTTTAAATTGAATTTATCTTTACTGTATTCTTCCCAAGGTAAATCTAGATATAAATCTAGAAAATTTCGTTGTATCCCATACTCTGCAACTTGTGGATTCATACGTTGCAATTTGGACAATTCTTTTTCAAAATGTTCTGCTACACTTTCATTCCATTTTTTCTTTTTGGAGCGAGCACGCATATCTTCTATTTCTTCTTCAGATGAATTACCTCCCAACTCTTCTTGAATGGTTTTCATTTGTTGGTGAAGGAAATACTCTCGTTGCTGTTGGCTTATATCGCTCTCTACTTTAGATTGAATATCCATACGAAGAGACAACTTATTCAATTCAATATTCATATATCGAAGAGTCTCTAAAGCACGTTCTTTAAGATCGTTAATCTCTAATAACTTCTGTTTGTCTTCTACCGGTACATTAAGGTTAGAGGAAACAAAATTGATTAAAAAAGAACTACTATTAATGTTTTTAATAGCAAATGCCGCTTCAGAAGGGATATTTGGACTTTGTTTAATAATCTCTAATGCCTTTTCTTTTATTGAGTCTATTATGGCCTTAAACTCATCATTCTCCTTTGCTGGTCTCGCTTCTGGAACTTCTTTAATAGTCGCAGTCATATATGGAGTACTGGTAATAACCTCAGTAACTTCAAAACGCTTCTTCCCTTGAAGGATAACGGTAGTATTACCGTCAGGCATTTTTAATACTCTTAATATTGTTGCAACAGTTCCTATTGGATTAATATCTCCTAATCCAGGATCTTCTACCTCTTCATCTCTTTGAGATACAACCCCTATCACTTTATTGCCTTTATTGGTTTCGTTGATAAGCTTGATAGATTTATCACGACCAGCAGTAATAGGAATAACTACTCCTGGGAATAAAACAGTGTTTCGTAAAGGTAATATTGGAAGTATTTCTGGTAATTCTTCTTTACTCATTGCCTCCTCATCTTCTTGCGTCATTAAAGGTATTAAATCTGCATCTTCATTTAAATCTTGAAATGACAAACTGTCGATGGAAGTAAGTTTTGATCT
>CAJXYJ010000035.1 GCA_913063255.1 uncultured Flavobacteriales bacterium
ACATTAACGCTTGATCCAAAAGCAGTGGAAGCTGCCATTACTCCCAAAACTAAATGTGTGATGCCAGTACATATGTGCGGTTCTATGGCAGATCTAAATGCATTGCAAGCTATTTGTGATACCCATGAGTTACTTTTATTAGAAGATGCTTGTCAGGCATTAGGCGGAACCTATCATGGAAAACCTTTAGGAAGTATTGGTGATTTGGGATGTTTTTCATTCGATTTTGTAAAGACCATTACCTGTGGTGAAGGTGGTGCGGTTATTACTAATAACAAGGAATATTATGTAAATTCAGATCAATACCAAGATCATGGACATGACCATGTTGGGAAGGATAGAGGAGCCGAAACCCATCCTAATATGGGCTATAACTATCGTATTTCTGAACTCCATGCCGCAGTGGGAGTTGCCCAATTGGAAAAGTTAGATGCTATTTTAGCAATTCAGAAAAAAAATTATACGGTTGTAAGAGAAGTTTTAGAAACGGTAGCCGGTGTTACTTTTAGGAGAGTTCCAGAAGGGGGAGAAGAAAACTATTCTTTTTTAAGTTTCTTTTTACCTACGGAAGAATTAACAAAAAAGGCAATTAATGCTTTATCTGAAGCAGGTGCGGACGCCAACTTTTATTGGTACACTAATAACTGGCATTATATAAATGGATGGGAACATTTACGAAATATAAAGTCTTTAGGAAATGTAACTGCTGAAGTTAGAAATCAGTTAGAAAAATTAAATGCTACCGATTTTTCAAAAAGTGATGCGGTGATGAGCCGAACCATTTCTTCTTTGGTTAAAATTGGTTGGACAGATGAAGAAGTTTTAGAAAGAGCTGAAAAGATGAAACAAGCTATTGTGTCTGTTTTATAATTTTTTGTCTTTCCGAACGCTAGTGAGGAATCTCTGAAAATTTAATTTCAAAAGCACCCTTCGATACTCCTTCCTTAGGTCAGGAACTCAGGGTACTTTAAGATTCAATTAAGAATAATAATAAGATGTGGTAAATATTTAATAATTTACATACTCCATAATCTCTAATCCATAACCAATCATTCCAACACGTTTAGTTTTTTCTTTACTATTAGAAACCAATCTTATTTTATGAATTCCGAGATCGTGAAGAATTTGTGCGCCAATACCAAAATCTTTAGTGTCCATATCTAATCTAGGTGCCTTAGCAATAGTGTTTTCTTCTTGGGTCTCCTTTAATACTTTTAGTCTTGCCAATAAATTTAAAGATTGACTTTGTTGGTTGATAAAAACAATAGCTCCTTTGTCTTCTTTATTTATAATACGGAACATATCGTTTAATTTTTCATCGGCATTATTAGTCAAAATACCTAAGATGTCATTATTAACTAAGGAAGCATTTACACGTACCATTACAGATTCGTTTTCATTCCAAGTTCCTTTGGTAAGGGCAATATGAATTTGATTATTGGTAGTTTGTTTATAGGCTCTAATTCTAAAACTTCCAAACTTGGTATTGATATAGAAATCTTCTTTTTTATTAATTAAAGAATCGTGTTCCATTCTATAAGCAACCAAATCTTCGATAGAAATAAGTTTTAAATCGAACTTTTCAGCAACTTTTATCAATTGTGGTAAACGAGCCATCGTTCCATCTTCGTTTAAGATTTCTACTAGAATCCCAGCAGGTAGTAACCCAGCCAAACGGGCTAAATCTATAGAAGCTTCGGTATGTCCAGTTCTGCGCAATACACCGCCTTCTTTAGCGCGTAATGGAAAAATATGACCCGGACGTCCTAAATCGTGTGTTTTTGTTTCTTCACTTACTAAAGCTTTTATGGTTTTAGCACGATCGTGCACCGAAATACCGGTAGTGCAGCCATGACCAATTAAATCTACAGATACCGTAAATGGAGTATGATGTAAGACCGTATTGTTTTGCACCATCAAATCTAAACCAAGTTCATTACAACGTTCTTCGGTTAGAGGAGCACAAATAAGACCACGTCCATGGGTTGCCATAAAGTTGATCATTTCTGGCGTTACCATTTCGGCAGCAGCTATAAAATCGCCTTCGTTTTCTCGGTTTTCATCATCCACAACAATAATAACTTTCCCATTTTTGATGTCCTCAATGGCTTCTTCAATGGTGTTAAGTTTTACATTGTTTCCCTTTTCTGTAGAAATCATAGCATTTTTTTATGAGTGCAAAGATAGTTAAAGTTTAAGAGGTAGATTATCTTATCATTTCTAATTCTTCTTTCATTCTTTTTTTAAAATAAAAGTGTGTAAAAACATAAATTAAAACTCCAACTACTAAAAATAAGAATATAAGTCCGGCTTCTTTTTTCTTATCTATTTTTTTATAAAAATTATAATGGTTTATAAAAGCTTTAATTGCGAAAAAATAAAACAGTAAAATAGAAATAAACTTAATATAATTGATAATAATAAAAATACTCTCAGTGTTTTGAGTATCTAAAACTAGGTTTAGAATCGTTAGCAATAAAAGAGCTATTGAGGAAAAATAAAGAATTAAAGCAACCTTAGAATTTTTAGAAAATTCTTTATATGAAGTAACAACATTAGAATATTTTGTGTTTTCAAAATCACCACTAACTTTTAATTGATTCTCATTATATCCTAATTCTTTTAATCTTTGAAAAGAAGCATTCTTAATGTCTTCGGAATAATTATATTGCCTATAATTTTTTAAGATGTCTTTTAGTTGATTTTCATCTTTTGAAAGGATAAATGCTTTCTCTTGTTGGGTTAATAATACTTTATTTTCTTCAGTTTTAATCTCTTCAGAATCTGATTTAAAAAGCCATTTAAAGCGCTGCAAAAATGCCCCCATATCAAGTATGCCTTGATCGGTTGTTGCTCGAAAGGTTAGCCAGGCTCCAAGGGGTAGCATAATCATCGTACTCGTCCAAGAAGCGATAAAAGGGGACAGGGTTCCGTCTTCGGCACTATTCTTTGCGAAAATACCAATAAAATGGTAGGTTAAAAATAATAAAATAGCAATAACCATAGGTAATCCCAGACCACCTTTTCTTATGATTGCGCCTAGAGGAGCTCCTACAAAAAACAAAATAATACAAGCAAAAGGCAATACATATTTTTCATGTAAAGCGATCTCAAACTTATTTAGTCGTTTGGTTTTAATAACATATTCCTTTTTTTTGGATTCTATGGATTGTAAAGTGCTATTTAAATTATTAATGGCCAATTTTACAATACTTGCTTGATGCTTTGCATTAAATATATGAAGCAATGTATCTGTAGTAGCATTAAAAACTATGGAGTCTTCGTGTTTATTGAAAATGACACTCTTTTTGTTCTTATCGTAAAATTTTGCCATTCCAGCACGATAATACATATTGTTTGAAAAAGCAGTTACTGTATTGGTAAATCTTTGAGATTGAGAATCGATTTCAGCTCTTAGTTCTTTTGTATTAAACATGTTATGGCTGTTCAACTTATTCTCTTTTTCTACATCTTTATTATTAAGTTCGGTAAGATCTATGTTAATAATGTATTCTTCAAAATAACTTCTAACAAAGGGCTCTCTTTTTCGTTTTGCGGCATCTTTGCTTTGTACTTCACTGTAGTAATTTCCATCTTTTAACACTAGAGATAGGGTATTGCTCCCTTCTTCACTGGTTAACTCTCCATTATCGGCAATGATTACTGTATGATTACCACTAATTCTTTTTGCATCTTTTTGATGGATAACAATATTGCTTAAAAATTGATCGTTATCTCCACTTTTTTCATCGACTTTGATATTAAAATCCTCTCCAATTTGACTAAATTGCCCTTCAGCAATAACCATAGAAGGTTTAAACTGCTGGATATTCCGTCGTAAGTTTAGCCATTTGTATTCAGAATAAGGAATTACATTATTGGCAAAGAAAAATACCAAAACAGATAATAATACGATAAAAACGGTAAGGCTTTTCATCGCTCTTTGTAATGAAATACCTGTAGATTTCATCGCTGCAAATTCGTAGTTTTCAGAAAAACCTCCAAAAACCATTATCGAAGTTACCAATATGGTAAGGGGTAAAACTAAAGGGATTAATCTTGGGGAAACATACCAAAGAAATTTTAAGACAATAAGAAGATCTAAACCTCTACCGGCAAGTTCTGAGATATAAAGCCAGATACTCTGAAGTATAAAAATAAACATCAGAATAATAAATACGCTAAAAAATGTTTTTAGGTAGGTAGTTAAAATATATTTATCTAAAACTTTCATAAGGGGATTAGTCCAGCTTATTTATATAGTATCCTTCGTCTATATATTTTTTTTCATCGAATTGAAAAAGCGTTTCCGAAATAGGTTGATTGGTCTTAAAAGAATTCACCGTAATGGTGTATTGGGTCCCAAAAGAATCGGTTTGTATTAGTTTATATACATGTTTTGTTTGCATATCGATTCCTAATAGAATGTCTTTAATTTCTGCATTGGTGTCGATAGGAATTAACTTTACAAATTGAATTTTTCTACCTTTTACAGTTTGAACAACATCCATTTTATTAGTATATCCCTCTTCATAAAAAGTAAGTAATTTGGAAGCAGAAATGTCTTTATCCTCTAACTCATTATAGTTGGAAATAGTTACTTCTTCATCTTCAGGAACAATAGTGAATATTTTGGTTCCGTTAAACATTCGAGTAATTCCCATCATATTTAGAACATATTTATCTCTCTGCAAAGTAATGTCTCCTCGGGTATCTTGCTTAATATTTTCCTTGGTATTGTTAAGGGTGTATTTAAAAGTAATAGCAATATTATCGTAATTTTTAACCTTGCTGGAAACTTCGTCTAATAATGTTGTTGCTTCTTGTGCTTGTACCGTTAATGCTGTAATAAATAAAATGCCCAAAACAGCAAATTTATAAATGTTAGATTTCATTATTTTCGTTTTCTAAATGTTGGTTTAATGCTTCTAAAGTGGGAACCAGAACTTGTCTAGCCTTGCTGCCCTCAAAGGGGCCAACAATTCCAGATGCCTCTAATTGGTCTATAATTCTTCCTGCCCTATTATACCCTAGTTTTAATTTACGTTGTAAAAGTGAAGCAGATCCTTGTTGAGCAATAACCAATACTTCTGCTGCATCTCTAAAGAGCTTGTCTCTTTCACTGATATCATTATCAAGAGCTGTGCCACCTTCTTCACCAACGTATTCAGGTAATAAATGAGCATCTGGATAGGCTTTTTGCGACCCTATATACTCTGTGACATCTGCTACTTCTGGAGTATCTACAAAGGCACATTGTATTCTAATTAATTCATTTCCTTGGGTATATAGCATATCACCACGGCCAATTAATTGATCGGCTCCAGAACTATCTAAAATGGTTCGGGAATCAATTTTACTGGTAACTCTAAATGCAACTCTGGCAGGGAAATTTGCCTTTATAATACCAGTAATTACATTTACCGAAGGACGTTGGGTAGCAACAATTAAATGAATGCCAATAGCACGGGCTAATTGTGCCATACGAGCAATTGGGGTTTCTACTTCTTTCCCAGCTGTCATTATTAAATCTGCAAACTCATCGATAACCAAAACGATATAGGGTAAAAACCGATGGCCGTCGTTAGGATTTAATTTTCGAGCTTTAAATTTTGTATTGTATTCTTTAATGTTACGAACCATTGCATCTTTTAGCAAATCGTAACGTGCATCCATTTCAATACACATAGAATTTAAAGTATGTACTACTTTGGTAGTATCGGTAATGATGGCTTCTTCAGAGTCTGGTAGTTTAGCAAGGTAATGGCGCTCTATTTTATTAAATAAGGTAAGCTCCACCTTTTTAGGATCTACCAATACAAATTTGACTTCTGCAGGATGTTTTTTGTAAAGTAAAGAAGTAAGAATTGCATTCAACCCTACAGATTTTCCTTGTCCTGTTGCACCTGCCATTAATAGGTGAGGCATTTTTGCTAAATCTACCACAAAGGTTTCGTTGCTAATGGTTTTTCCAAATGCTATTGGTAATTCCATTTCTGCATTTTGAAACTTAGGTGAAGCAATTACAGAACGCATAGAGACGATACTGGGGTTTTTATTTGGAACTTCTATTCCTATAGTTCCACGCCCTGGTATAGGAGCAATAATTCGAATACCCAATGCGGAAAGGGATAAAGCAATATCATCTTCCAAGTTTTTAATCTTTGAAATTCGTATACCTGCTTCTGGGACTATTTCATAAAGTGTAACTGTTGGTCCAACTGTAGCTTTTATACTTGCAATACCAATTTTATAATTATTAAGGGTACTAACAATTTTGTTTTTATTTTCTTCTAATTCTTCTTGATTGATAGTTATACCTGTATTCTTGGCATAATCTTTTAGCAACTCAATGGTTGGAAATTTATATTTACTAAGATCTAATTTGGGATCAAATTCTCCGAAGTCACTCACTAATTTATCACTTAAGTTTTTGGTAACTTCTACTTCTTCAGTTGCTTGTTCTACCTTCATTGTTACCTCTTCCTCTGGAAGGATAACATCGGGCTCTGTTTTTAGGGTAATTTCTTCTAAGGGAGGATAATCTTTATTGCTTGAAACAATTGGTGTATCCTTAGAGTTATCACTAAGATCAATTTCTTTTGAGGTGGTTTCTACAGTAACTGTAGAAGTAGGAGTATCGTTTTTATTAGCAAGAATTTCTTCTGAATTGAAATCTGCTACGATATCTTTTTTAGTTCTTTTAAATACCAATGCTACTTTGTCTGGAGTAATGTTTAAACGAACCACTAAGTAGATAATTAGTAAAAATACCATTACTAAAACAGAGCCAATAAAACCTAAATAATCTTGAAGTAGGTCATTGATTTCAAAACCAATTGTTCCACTAAACAAATTACTTAAAGAAGAAAAGAAACCAAAAAATACAGAAATCCAGATCATTACTAAGCAACCCCAAAACCAATATTTAAATAGTTGTTTTTTTGCGAAATCAAAAAAGTAATAAACTCCTGTGAGAGTCAATAAAAAAGAAAATATTAAAGAAGAAACTCCAAAGCCATTATAGATAAAAAAATGTCCTAAAAAGGCACCAAAAGTACTGAGCCAATTTTGGGATTTTATCTCACGATTTAATCCTTCAGTAAGAATACTTTGGTCAGCTTGGCCAGTAAAAACATAGGATACAAAAGAAAAAAACAAAGCAATACCAAATAAAATTAAAAAGCTACCCAACAATACTTTTTGTTGTTTGGATAACTTTAAACTTATTTTTCTCTGTTTTTTCTTGGAAGATTTACCGTTGTCTTTCTTTTTTCTGGCCATTAATTAGAGGGTTGTATACCAACAAAAATACAATATCAATTCGTACAAGCTACATAATTTAGAAAAAAAACTAAAACTTAGGGATATAAATAATACCAGCAATTATTATCGCTGCAATAGCAGTAAAAAATACAGCACCAGCTGCGATATCCTTTATCAAGCCAATTTTTGGATGATGGTCGGGATGTATAAAATCTGCAATTTCTTCTATGGCGGTATTTATTCCTTCGATGCTAAGAACTAATGCAATGGTTAAGGTTTGTAAAACCCATTCGTTAGCAGTAATATTAAAATAAAAACCTGCAATAGTTACTAACATTGCTATAACAATCTGGACCTTTATACTGGCTTCGCTTTTAATTAATAGCCAAGCTCCTTTTGAAGCATAGCCAATTCCATTTAAACGATTTTTAAAAAAAGATTCTTTTTTAGACATTGTTTTGTAATATATCAAAAGTAAAATAAAAAAATAAAGACCGCCTTTTAAGGCAGTCTTTATTTACAAACAAAAAAACTATTAGGATAAATTAATCACATCTATCCCCATAGGCACCTTCAAGGATTCCTTCATAAACAGTTATAGTTTCATCATTAATAATTAGCTCAATAGGATAAACTAAATAGTATCCTAGGTCTAAATAATAATCTACTTCTTCATTAGAATCTACGGTAACCGCATCACCTGTATTTAAAGTCAAACTAATCGGGAATACATATTCATAACAGTCATCTTCATTACCATTACAATCTGGAGCTTCCCATTCTACAGCTTCACAACAATCTGCATTATCATTGATACAAACTTTTATATAATCGTATTCATAGCCACTCAACTCAAAGTTTTCGATAGTAAGTGGTAAATCTGCTAGTTCGTAGTAACCAATAAATACATCATTTCTAACAAATAAATCAAAATATTGCTGGCCATCTGTATTCTCGTAATCAAAGTCTATGGTAAGAGCGTAAGATCCAACTGGATTGCATTCACCAACTTCAACTTCAAGGTTAGAAATATTACAATCTCCACCATTATTATTGCAATCTGGTGCTTCCCATTCTATTGCTTGGCAGCAGTCCGAATTATCATTGATGCAAACTTTTAAATAATCGTAATCATAACCACTTAATTCGAAATTCTCAAGAGTTAATGGTAAATCTGCTAAAGCATAATAACCTAATAAAACATCATTTCTAACATATAAATCAAAATAAGCTTGATCGGTTCCTTGATATTCAAAATTAATAGTGATAGAGTAAGTGCCATCATCATTACATTCACCAACCGAAACTTCTAATTCTGAAATTTCACAATCTTCATCGTTTTCACAATCTACAAAATCCTCTTCCGTAAACCCTTCACATTCTGCTTCACAAGCATTGATATAAGTGATAATTATCGTTTGCCCATTTTCTTCAATTACCACACATACAGGGTCGTATTCATCGTCACAATCACAACCATCATCTTCGCAGTCTACAAAGTCCTCTTCGGTAAACCCTTCACATTCTGCAAAACAAGCATTAAAAAATTCTATAATTTCGCTTCCTGTTTCTACACAAACCGGATCATATTCGTCTGGGCAATCGCAACCATCCTCTTCACATTCTACAAAATCGTTTGGAGTATAACCTTCACAAAGTGCTTCACATTCGTTATCAAATTCTATAATACCTCCATTTGGAGTTTCTACACAAACCGGATCGTATACATCATCACATTCACAATCATTCTCATCACATTCAAAATATTGATCTTCTGTAAATCCTTCACATTCTGCAAAACATGCATTTGGGAATGTTATAATTATGGTCTGACCGTTTTCTTGTATTTCAACACATACAGGTTCATATTCATCATCACAATCACAAGGATCTCCAAAAAGACAGCTGGCTAATAAAGCTGCAAATTCAGATTCGTTAGTAATGGTAATAATCTCGACTTCGTTAGAGTCAGGGTTAAAAATTTCTACATTAAATGGAAATTCAATACCTACTATATATAATTCCTCAGTTGAGTTAATTAAAATTTCTATTAATTCTTCATTACTGTTAACCGTTACCGTTGAACCATTATTATAGATTAGTTCAATGGGGTAAACAAACTCGAAACAGAAATCGAATAATAAATTCCCAGTGGGATTCATATCACTATTAATTGTCCCATCTTCATTATAAAGAGTGCCTAGCTCTGTTAAGGCGGTTTGCATAGTTACACTCTCTTGAGGGTTAGGAAGATCGTCAACATCATTGTTGGTACAAGATGTTAGTGTTACTAAACTAATTAGTACACTGTAAAAAAGTAGTTTTAGGGGTTTCATAGTTAATTTTTTAGAACTTGTAAGTAGAACAAGTTGTGGTTAATTGTAGATAAGACAATTAGAGTTTAAAAAACCCTACCAGAAAATATTTTTATTTTTTATATAGATTTGTAGAGTAAATTTATTGCAATATAATCATGATTAAGGATTTAAATAATATTTGTAATCAAAAAGTATTTGAAAAGATATACCATGCGTATGCAAAAGATTTGAAGCGGTTTTTATATTTTAAAACACAGGATATGGATTTAGCTGAGGATATTATGCAAGATGCTTTTGTGAAACTTTGGGATAATTGTGGGAATGTAAACTATGATAAAACCAAAAGTTTTTTATTTACGGTTGCTAAAAATTTATTTTTAAATATAAAAAAACATGAAAAGGTGGTGCTCAATCACCAAAAGTATCAATTAAGAAAAAGTAATGATGAAACCCCTGAATATTTAATGATAGAAAAAGAGTTTCTAGTAAAAATTGAAGATGCAATTGCTTCCCTTCCCGAAAAGCAAAAGGAAGTTTTTTTAATGAATAGAATGGAAAAGAAAAAATATAAAGAAATAGCAGAAATACTGGGTATTTCGGTCAAAGCCGTAGAAAAGAGAATGCATTTTGCATTAGTAATAATGAAAGATAAAATAGGAAATGTTTAATGTATAAAATAAAAAGTAGGGTTTTTTAATACAACGTTGTCCTTATAATGATACTATGAAAGAAATTAAAAATAATAATACAGAAAATGAATCCTTTTTGGCAACATGGCTTGCAGGGGATATTTCAGATAAAGAATTGAAAAATCTTGTTTCGGAAGCAGATTTTATCGCCTATAAAAAGATTAAAAAAGGACTACTTGTTTTAGATTCCTTTGAACAACCATTATCTGGATCGTTCGTTAAAATTCAAGATAAAATTGTTCAAAAGAAGGAAAGAAAACAAAAAAGGCAAAACCTGGGTTGGGGAATGTCTATTGCAGCGTCTTTATTAGTTCTCTTTGGATTGTTTTCAATGTTTAACAATTCAGAAATAATTATAGGAACCGCTAACGCAGAACAAAAAACTATTTTTTTACTGGATGGATCTGAAGTGGTATTAAATGCAAAGTCAGAAATTAGTTATTATAAAGAGGAATGGAATGCGAATAGGGTTGTAAAATTAACTGGGGAAGCTTTTTTTAAAGTTAAAAAAGGAAGCACATTTACAGTAAAAACTGCTTATGGGGATGTGATGGTCTTGGGAACTCAATTTAATGTTAATGCAATTAATGATTATTTTCAAGTTACATGTTTCGAGGGAAAAGTAAAAGTGATTAATAACCAAAAGGATTATATTCTAAACCCAACTAATTCTTATAGAAAAATTAACGGAAACGCTTTTGAAGAATTTAACACGAGTACACCTTTGCCAACTTGGATAAATGGTGAGAGTAATTTTAAAAGTGTCCCATTAAAATATGTGATTTTTGCAATAGAGAAACAATATAATATTGAAATTGACGCTAATAATATAAACGGGTCTCAAATTTTTACCGGGAGTTTTAGTCATAACAATTTAGAAATAGCCCTAGCATCGGTTTTTAGGACAATGAACATTAACTATAATAAAAAGGAAAAAGGAATATATATACTAGAATAGAAGAATCATTGAAAAAGAAAAATTTAATTTGTTTCTTATTTTTTTTGCCCTTAATAGTAGCCTTTTCTCAAGAGAAGGCTGCTTTTTCTATTCAATTTAATGACCTATTAGTAACTGAAGCGCTACTCCAATTAGAAGATACGTTCGATGTAAGGTTTTCTTACCAAGATCTTTTTTTAGAGAACAAGAAAATAACCTTAGAAAAAGAGAAGCGAACTTTAGATGAGGTTTTAGAAGAAATCTCTATTCTAACTGCTATAAATTTTCAAAAAATAAATGAACGCTATATCATTATTAGCGAGGAATATATATCGATAGATAAAATCCAATTATTAAAAGACGTTATTGTTACGGGCTATCTTACCAAAGGTATTTATAAAAATAAAGATGCAACATTCACTATAAACCCAAAAAAGTTAGAAATTTTACCCGGATTGATTGAAGCTGATATCTTAGAAAGCATTCAACTTTTACCAGGGGTAATCAGTCCTAATGAGACAGCCACAGGATTTACAGTTAGGGGAGGGGCATTAGATCAAAATCGGATTATTTGGGATGGGATAAATATGTATCATAAAGGGCATTTGTTTGGGATGCTCTCCGCCTTTAATCCCAACAGTACAAGCGAAGTGATTTTTCATAATAAAGGAACCCATTCCAGATTTGGAGAGCGAGTATCTAGTGTGATAGATATTCATTCTACAAACCGGATTGCAGACCGTTTTAAAGCAGGGTTTGGTATAAATGGCATCAATGCAGATGTATTTATAGAAACTCCTATAATTAAAGATAAGTTGAGCACCCAGGCTTCATTAAGGAGGAGTTATACCGAATTGTATCAATCTCCGACTTTCGATAAAATTGCAGATAAGGTATTTCAGGATACTAAAATAACTAATATTCAAAGTACAAATAATGATTTCTTTTTTATCGATTATAATTTAAAACTAAATTACAAACTCAATAAAAACAACAGCTTTTATTTTAGTACCATATTTATAGATAATAATTTGGATTATGTAGTGGAGGATCAAGATTTAAACCAATCTTTTAATGATGTTTTAAAGATAAAAAACGATGGTTATAGTTTTGGTTGGAATAAAATTTGGAATCCGAAGATAAGCCAGAAAACCAAGGTGTTTCTATCTAGATATAGCTTGGCTTATAATTATATAACTACGGAAGACATAGAGCAAATTTCAGATTTTGAAAAACGAAATGAAATTTATGATTCCGGTTTGTCTACGGAATTAATCATCCATACAAATACTAACAATAACCTAACTTTTGGATATCAATACGTTTTAAAAGATGTGAGTTATTTGTTTAAAGAAACCTCTGATTTGTCTATAGTGTTAGATTCAGACAAAACAGTAATTAAAACCCATTCCGTTTACCTTCAATATCATTATAAAAATCCAAAATTATTTGATGTGGATATGGGACTTAGAACCAATTATTATCACGAATTAGATGCGGTACGTTTGGAGCCAAGAATATTGATTTATAAAGAGATTTTTAAAAATTTAAAACTGCAACTATCTGGGGAGATTAAAAATCAAATTATAAGTGAAATTGATGAAACAATTTTAAGTGATCTTTCGTTAGAAAATAAACTATGGCGTTTGGCAGATGGGGATACTTTTCCAATTATTAATAGCCTTCAAGTTTCTGCAGGATTTTTATATAATGCTAGTGGTTGGAGTTTAGATGTGGATGGTTATTATAAAAACATTGAAGGTAAAACGGCACTTTCATTGGGGTTTTTAAATCCAGACGACAGTAGTTTTCATATTGGAGAACAAAATGTTTTAGGCGTTGATTTTTATGCTAAAAAAGACTTTAATACTTTTAAAACTTGGGTTAGTTACACTTTTAATCATGTAGAAAGTAGTTATGATGGAATTAATGATAATTTCGATTTTACTTCAAATACTAATATCAAGCATTCCTTTACCAGCTCCGTTGCATATAAAATGAAGCGGTTTCAAGTGGCTTTAGCCTGGAATTGGCGAACAGGAAAACCATATACAAAAGCTGTAGTTTCGGAAGATGATGGGATTTATTCTTTTGTTGGAATTAATACCGAACAATTAGCCGATTACCATCGATTGGATTTTTCAACAACCTATGATTTTAAATTCTCTAAGAAGAATAAATTAAAAGGAAAACTGGGCTTTTCAATCCGAAATGTATATAACCAAAAAAACCATTTAAGTCGAGAGTACACGGGTAATAACAACTTAAATGATCCTATTGTAGTGGTCGATAAATATTCTTTAGGAATTACACCTAATTTTCTTTTTCGAGCCTATTGGTAATTGTTCTAATTATTTTAAAGCTTCTAAGGCATTATTATAATTAGGTTCTTCAACAACTTCTTGTACTTGTTCTGTATACAAAACTTTTGCATTTTCATCTAAAACAATAATACATCTTGAAAATAAGCCTTCAATTGGCCCATCTGTAAATAGTAAGTTATAGGCTTTTCCAAAAGAGTTATTCCTAAAACCTGAAAGCATTTCTACATTTTCAATTCCTTCAGCCCCACAAAAACGCCCCATAGCAAACGGTAAATCCTTAGAAATACAAAGAACTTTTGTATTATCTAATTGGGATGCTACTTTGTTAAACTCCCTTACAGAATCTGCACAAGTACCAGTGTCAATACTATGAAAGATATTTAAAACAACTTTTTGTCCTTTGTAATCTTCAAGAGTTGCATTGGATAAGTCTAATTTTGCTAGACTAAAGTCTGGAGCTTGCTCTCCAACTTTGGGTAAATCACCTAAGGTGTGAATAGGGTTTCCTTTTAATGTTACGGTAGCCATAATATCTATTGTTTAAATTTATTTAATGTGAAGCTAAATAATTTGCTACACTGTCTCTATTTTCTTTTAAAGTGTCTTTTCCCTCTTTCCAGTTTGCTGGGCATACTTCACCATATTTTTGGAAATGTGTATATGCATCTATCATTCTTAAATATTCTGGAATGTTTCTCCCAACAGGTTCTACATTCACATTTTCAGCAAAAATAGTTCCTTCTTCATCAATAAGATAAGTTGCTCTCCAAGTAACATTCGGTCCTTCCATGATAATGGTATCAGACTCTTCGTTATATGTTTCTTCACCAATTTGAAGTATCCCTAATTGGTTTGATAAATTTCTGTTTGTGTCTGCTAATAAAGGGTACGTTACACCTTCAATTCCTCCATTATCTTTTGAAGTATGTAGCCAAGCAGAGTGAACTTCGGCAGTATCACAAGACGCACCAATTACAATAGTGTTTTTGTCTTGGAATTCTTTTAATGCTTCTTGAAATGCAAATAGTTCAGTTGGACATACATATGTGAAATCTTTTGGATACCAAAATAATACAACTTTCTTATTGTTCTTTTTTGCCTCTTCCAATACGTTTACCTTAAAAGTGGCTCCCATTTTATTCATTGCATCTACTTCAATGTTTGGAAATTTTTTTCCTACTAATGACATAATTTTATATTTATTGAGTTATTTTTTTCCTTTGACACAAAAATACGACACAAGGAGTGTTTTATTCTTATAAAGAATTTTAATTTTTTATGGAACGATAGTATTTTATTATATCGAAATTATAGTATAATCTATATAAATTTATTTCGTGGCTACGATAGGATCCTTTTTAACCAGTTGCTTTATTTTAATGTTTAAGGCAGCAAATAATAAGGTGGTAAATGGACTCATCCAATTAAAGAATGCATAAAAAGCATAATCAAAAACAGAAACTCCTAATACGCCTGAATGATAAGCCCCACAAGTGTTCCAAGGGATTAATACTGAAGTTACCGTCCCAGCATCTTCTAAAGTTCTACTTAAATTTTCGGGAGCAAGGCCTTTGTCTTTAAATGCTTTTGCATACATTTTTCCAGGTACTACAATCGCTAAGTATTGATCTGATGCAGTAAAATTAAGTCCTATACAAGTAAACACTGTACTTGCGAATAACCCAAATACAGAATGGAACATTTTTAGCATAAACTCGCTAATTCTGGCTAATGCTCCGATAGCGTCCATAATACCTCCAAAAATCATAGCACATAGAATTAACCAAATTGTTCCAAGCATTTTACTCATTCCCCCAGCTTTAAATAAATCTACTAATGCTTCATTTGTTGTTGGGATGGAGGTTTCAACAGTCATAGCATTCATTATTCCTTTGTAAGCTGAATTAAAGTCAAGTTTATCAGCCCCTGCAATTTGTGCTACTAAATCGGGTTGAAATATCAAAGCAAATAGCCCACCTAAAAGAGTTCCTGATAATAATGCTATAAGAGGCGGAGTTTTTTTAATAATTAAAACTATAACAAGTACAGGCACTAAAAACAGCCATGGGCTGATATTAATTGCTTCTTTTATGTCATTTAGCATTACTGTTGTATCTGCTTGACCGGAAACATCCATTGTAAGTCCTATAATTATAAATATTATTAGGGTAAGAATAATGGTAGGTATAGTCGTTATAGCCATATATTTTATATGAGTAAACAAATCTGTACCTGCCATTGCAGGAGCTAAATTTGTAGTGTCAGACATTGGAGACATTTTATCTCCAAAATATGCGCCAGATAATACTGCTCCTGCAGTCATTCCTAATGAAATACCTAATGCATCACCAATACCAATTAAGGCAATACCAACTGTTGCAGCTGTGGTCCAAGAACTACCTGTTGCTATAGATATTACAGAGCAAATTATTAAAGATGCTGCTAGAAAAATTGTGGGGTTTAGTATTTGTAATCCATAATAAATCATTGTTGGTATAATGCCACTAATTAACCAAGTACCTGCAAGAGCGCCAACCATTAAAAGTATTAATATGGCTCCTGCTGTTGATTTAATGTTTTCTGCAACCTCTTCCATCATTTGACTAAAATTAACTTTATTTTTAAAGCCTACGATTGCAGCAACAGCACCTCCCATTAATAAAATAAACTGATTGCTACCACTTAAAGCATCATCCCCATAAATGAAAACATTATAAGCTAACATTACTATTAATGCAATCACTGGGATTATTGCTTCCCAGATGCTAAGTTCTTTATTCTCAATAATAACTTCATCTTCATGAGATTGTTTTTTAATATCTTGACTTTGCATAAATGTTTTGTTTAATTAGGATTGTAATGTTACGATTTTGAACAGCGATATGCAAACACAAAAAAAGGCGGTCTTTTAAGGCCGCCTTTTTTTTAATAAATCATTATAGAGTTTATACTATCTCTTGTAGTTCTGGCTTTAAGATATTTACTTTAACCATACATTCTTTCATCACTTGGAAAGTTCGTTCAATATCATTATCCAGTCCAATAGAAAAACGAATCAATCCATCGGTAAGTCCCATTTCTTTTTGTTCGTCTTCAGGTATTTCAGAAGAGGTAGAGCTTCCAGGTGCAGAAAATAATGTTTTGTAGAATCCTAAACTTACCGCTAAATAACCAAGATTTTCGTTTTGCATTAATTCCATTAAGGCATTTGCCTTATCTAAAGATCCTACATCTAAAGTTAATAAACCACCAAAACCATATTCTTCATTCATCATGCTTTTAAATATCTCATGACTAGGATGAGAAACCAATCCAGGATAAACTGTTTTTAATCCTAAATCTTCAAATTGCTCCGCAAGATATTGTGCATTTTTACTATGTTGTTTTATACGGATGTGTAGCGTTCGCATATTCTTTAAAATAGATGCAGATCTCATACTATCCATTGAAGAACCTAATAGCATTGAAGCACCATCATTTACACTACGTAAAGAATCTATAAAATCTTGAGTTCCACAAATTACACCTCCCATAGTATCACTACTACCGTTGATGAATTTTGTTAAACTGTGTAAAACTACATCAGCTCCTAATTCTGCTGGTGAAATTGACAATGGAGAAAAAGTATTATCAACTAACAATTTTAAATTGTGTCTTTTAGCAATTTCAGCCAAGCCTTTTATGTCAGCAACTTCGAGAAGAGGGTTACTTACTGCTTCACAAAAAATCACTTTTGTATTTTCATTTATAGCAGCTTCTACGGTTTCTAACTTTGTAATATCTACAAAACTTGTTTCAATTTGCATTCTTGGAGTGAAGTTCTTTAAAAAAGCATAAGTTCCTCCATAAATAGTTCGACTAGAAACAATATGATCACCTGCTCCACATAATTGTAATAATGCAGGAGTGATTGCTCCCATACCAGTTGCTGCTACATTAGCAGTTTCGGTTCCTTCCATAGCAGCTAGTGCTTCCCCCAAATATAGATTACTTGGTGAGGTATGTCTAGAATATAAATAACAACCATCTGCATTTCCTTCGAAAGTGTCAAACATGGTTTTCGCAGAAAGAAAAGTATAAGTAGATGAATCGGATATAGAAGGGTTTACACCTCCAAATTCTCCAAAATATTGTAAGTCTTGAATTTTATTTGCTGGTTTAAATTTCATAGCATGGTATATTTTAATTGATTACAAAAATAAGAATTATTAGTTTATATATCAATGGTATTGATTAAATTAGGATTATAAATCTGTATATTGGACAGTATATAGATATATATTCTTTAATGAATTAAATATTTTGTATTTTTCAGAAAATTTTTCAAAATGAACTTAGATGCTATAGATCGGAAACTATTAAATTACCTTCAGGAAGATTGCAAGCAAACCAATAAAGAATTGTCTTCTAAATTAAATTTATCGGTTACTGCTGTTTACGAACGGATAAAAAAACTGGAAAGGGCTGGTGTTGTAAAACAATATGTAAGTATTTTGAATAAAGAGAAGGTAGATCGAGGCTTTGTAGTTTTTTGTCAGATAAAACTGGTACAGCATGCCAAAGAATTTCTTACTAAATTTGAAAAAGAAGTGACAAAATTAGATGAGGTATTGGAATGTTTTCACGTTAGTGGCGACTATGACTACTTACTAAAAGTAATTGTGAAAGACATGCCCCATTTTCGATCTTTTATGGTTACAAAATTAACGACCTTAAAACATATTGGTAGTACCCATACTTCCTTTACGATTAGTGAAGTGAAAAATACTACAGCAATACCTTTACAATTATGAAAAGCATTCCTTATAAAACTTCAGAACTTTTTATTCTATTCATTTTACTTCCTATAAGTCTTGTACTTTCTTTTCCTATTTGGATAAAAGCTGGGTTGGTTTTAACGAGTTTTATTTACATAATTATAGTAATGCTCCGTATTGAAAAATTTTCTTTTAAAATGAACAGGAGTCTAGATTGGAATCACTTCTGGAAACGAATCTCCTTCACTTTTATGGTTATTGTTGTAATTACAACACTTTATGTGTATTTAATGGATGCCGATAAATTGTTTTGTGTTCCAATTAATAATCCAAAATTATGGGTAATTATCCTTTTTGTGTATACCCTTCTTTCGGTATGGCCACAAGAATTTATTTATAGAACTTTTTTCTATTCCAGATATGAAAGCCTATTTAAAAACAAAAAGTTGCTCATTTTTATAAATGCAATTCTCTTTTGTTTGGCTCACATATTTTTTAAAAACACCTTGGTTATTGTTTTAACTTTTATTGGAGGATTGCTATTTGGTCTTACCTATTTAAAAACGAAATCAACCCTATTAGTGAGCATTGAACATGCCATTTATGGCAACTGGTTATTTACTGTTGGAATGGGACAGATGCTTGCATTTCCAGGGATGGAAAGTTGTTGATGGTTAATGATTTAATGAATTAATGATAGAGTGTGGGAATGAAGTAATGAAAGGTTGGAGTAAATAGAGAAAGTGTTAATGTGTGAATAAAATATTGTGAAAATGGTAAAATGGAAATAAAAATATTTTTTCCTTCACCAATCACCAATCACCAATCACCAATCACCAATCACCAATCACCAATCACCAATCACCAATCACCAATCACCAATCACCTAAAGTCCTTTTACAGCCGCCTCAGCACATCGTTCTCCATCCATAGCCGCAGAAACAATCCCACCAGCATAGCCACCACCTTCACCACAAGGATATAATCCTTCAATTTCAGGATGTTCTAAATTGTCTTTTCTAGGAATGGAAACAGGAGAGGAAGTACGAGATTCTACTCCAATAACATTTGCTTCTGAAGTTAAAAATCCATTCATTTTAACTCCGAAATTCTTAAAACCTGTGCGTAATCTACCGCCAATAAATTTTGGAAGTAGGGAGTGTAAAGGAGCAGATTTTAATCCTGGTTGATAGGAGGTAGTATTTAAATCTGAAGATAGCTTTCCTTCCACAAAATCGGTTAATCGTTGTGCTGGTGCTGTTTGGGTTCTACCACCAGAAGTCCAAGCTAATTTTTCTAAAGATTTTTGGTACTCTAAACCTTTCATCACGCCAAAATGTTCAAACTTATGCAAGTCTTTATGTACATTAATTTCTACAACCATTCCTGAATTGGCATATAGATTATTCCTTTTTGATGGAGACATACCATTAACTACTATTTCTCCATTAGCAGTTGCAGCAGGAACAATAAATCCGCCGGGACACATACAAAAGGAGTAAACACCCCTATCTTTTACCTGATGTACCAAACTATAAGCAGCAGCAGGCAATAACTCATCTCGTTCTCCTTGACAGTGGTATTGAATCGAGTCGATAATATGTTGTGGATGTTCTACTCGTACTCCCATTGCAAACGACTTGGCTTCTAAAGCAATTTCTTTTTTATGTAATAATTCATAAATATCTCTAGCGGAATGTCCTGTAGCCAATACCACACTATTCACCGTCATTTCAGTTCCGTTTTGTAATTGTATGGCGCAAAGTTTATTTTGTTTGATTACGAAATCTATAACTCGAGTTTCAAAATGAACTTCTCCACCATATTTTAAAATGGTTTCTCTAATGTTTTTTACCACCTTGGGTAATTTATTAGTTCCTATATGAGGATGGGCGTCTACCAAAATTTGTTCGGTTGCACCGTGATAAACTAAATTTTCAAAAATCCTTCTTACATCTCCACGTTTTAAACTTCGGGTATACAATTTACCGTCTGAATAGGTTCCCGCACCCCCTTCTCCAAAACAATAATTGGAATCTTCATTTACAAAATGATTCTGATTAATCGCTTTTAAATCTCTTCGGCGATCTTGTACATTTTT
>CAJXYJ010000036.1 GCA_913063255.1 uncultured Flavobacteriales bacterium
AACGAAGTGAAAAATGCCTTAAAAAAAGGAACCACTTTTGGAGCTACTACAAAAGGAGAGATAAAAATGGCTCAAGTTGTTTGTGAAGCTTTTCCAGGTATGGATAAGGTTCGATTTGTAAACTCGGGTACTGAAGCAGTTTTAAGTGCAATACGTTTGGCTAGAGCGTTTACGGGACATGATAAGATTATAAAATTTGCAGGTTGTTACCACGGTCACTCAGATGCCTTATTGGTTGCTGCAGGATCGGGATTGGCAACATTAAGTATTCCCGGAAGTAAAGGAGTTCCAGATGATGCAGTAAAAAACACTCTGATTGCAGAGTATAATAATATAGAAAGTGTAAAAGTACATTTAGAAAAACATACCGATATCGCTGCGGTTTTTATCGAACCTATAGCTGGAAATATGGGAGTGGTTTTACCAAGTCCAGAATTTATAAAAGAATTAAGAGCCATCACAAAAGAGAAAGGAATACTACTTGTTATCGATGAAGTGATGACAGGTTTTAGGTCTAAATTTGGTGGCGCTCAAGAGTTATTAGGTATTGAAGCAGATATTACCTGTTTAGGAAAAATTATAGGTGGTGGTTTCCCAGTAGGAGCCTATGGCGCAAGAAACGAAATTATGGAAATGGTTTCTCCCCTTGGAGATATGTACCAAGCAGGAACCTTATCGGGGAACCCTATTGCCATGACATGTGGATTGGCAACACTGAAAGAATTGGATTTCCAGAATCCATATAAAAAGTTCGAGAAAATTGCCAAGCAGCTTGAAAATACATTATTAGATGCTGCTAAAAAGAACGGTATCGATTTACAAGTAAACCGTTTTGGTTCGATGATAAATCCATTTTTTACTAAAGAAAAGGTCGTCGATTTTAAAACTGCACAATCCAGTAATACCGAATTGTTTAAAACATTTTTCTGGGCGATGATAGAAAATGGAGTGTTCTTACCTCCTTCTCAATTTGAAGCTTGGTTTTTATGTACAGAACTTTCAAAAAAAGATTTACTAAAAACAGAAAAAGCAATTTATACCGCTATGGAAGCAGTTGCTAATACTACTAAGAAATAACTATGTCAAAAATAAAAAACGATTTATTTTTAAGAGCATTAAAAGGAGAAACCGTTGAAAGACCTCCAGTATGGATGATGCGTCAAGCAGGACGTTACTTACCAGAATTTATAGCTATCCGTGAGAAATACGATTTTTTCACACGTTGCCGAACTCCAGAGTTGGCTTCTGAAATTACGGTACAACCTATTCGTAGGTATGGTATGGATGCTGCCATTTTATTTTCGGATATTTTGGTGGTTCCTCAAGCCATGAACATTCCCTTTGAAATGAAGGAAGGTTTAGGTCCTTGGTTGCCCAATCCAATTCGTTCTCAAAAAGATGTAGATAATACCATTGTTCCAGACATTAATGATAGTTTAGGTTATGTGATGGATGCCATTAAAGCCACTAAAGAATTATTGGATAATGATATCCCATTAATCGGTTTTGCAGGATCTCCTTGGACTATATTATGTTATTGTGTGCAGGGACAAGGTTCAAAGAATTTCGATAAAGCAAAAGAATTCTGTTTTACACAACCAATAGCTGCTCACACTTTATTACAAAAAATTACCGATACTACCATTGCCTACCTAAAAGAAAAGGTGAAAGCTGGAGTGGATGCGGTTCAGATTTTCGATTCTTGGGGTGGTATGTTGTCTCCAGTTGATTATCAAGAATTTTCTTGGAAATATATCAACCAGATTATTGAGGCTTTAAAAGACGATGCTCCTGTCATTGCATTTGGAAAAGGATGTTGGTTTGCCTTAGAAGAAATGTCTAAATCTAACGCTTCAGCTTTAGGAGTAGATTGGACTATTTCCCCACAGGTTGCTAGACAACTTACTGGAAACAAGATCACTTTACAAGGTAACTTTGACCCTGTACGTCTACTCTCTTCTACTTCAGATATTAAAAAATTAGTTACTAAGATGATTAATGATTTCGGAAAAGATAAGTATATCGTAAATTTAGGTCACGGTATTTTACCTCATATTCCGTTAGATCACGCCAAAGCATTTATTGATGCTGTAAAAGAATATAAAGCATAACGTGATTAGTGATAATAAAATACTTTGAGCTTATAGCCTAAAGCTTAATGCATAAAAAAATGAAAGACCAGTTTCTAGCCTATATTAAAACCTTACAAAATACTATAACTTCTACTTTAGAAGAGATAGATGGTAAGGCCAATTTTAAAGAAGATCTCTGGGAACGTCCTGAAGGTGGTGGTGGAAGAACTCGAGTAATTGAAAACGGAAATGTGTTTGAAAAAGGTGGGGTTAATATCTCTTCCGTTCATGGAAAATTACCCGAATCGATGCAAAAGTATTTTAAGGTTAACGATTGCGATTTTTTTGCTTGTGGCTTAAGTTTGGTATTACACCCTAAAAACCCATTTGTACCTACAGTTCATGCTAATTGGCGTTACTTTGAAATGTATGATGCCGATGGTAAAATCATTTCTAGTTGGTTTGGTGGGGGTCAAGATTTAACTCCTTATTATCTTTTTGAGGAAGATGCCATTCATTTTCATCAAACCTGTAAAGATGCTTGCGACAAGCACCACCCTGAATTTTATCCTCAATACAAAAAACGTTGCGATGAATATTTTTGGAATACCCATAGAGAAGAAGCTCGAGGGATTGGCGGTCTGTTTTTTGATTATTTAAAAGAAACCGATTCGCTTAGTATGCAGGACCGTTACGATTTTGTAACTGAGATTGGCAATAGTTTTTTAAAGGGCTATCTTCCTATTGTTGAAAAAAGAAAAGAAACTTCTTTTACACAAGAACAAAAAGATTGGCAAGAAATTAGAAGAGGTCGTTATGTAGAGTTCAATTTAATCCATGACAAAGGCACTTTATTTGGACTAAAAACCAATGGACGTATCGAAAGCATATTAATGAGCTTACCACCTAAGGTTCAATGGCATTACAATCATTTGCCTAAAGAGGGAAGTCAAGAAGGAAAATTGGTTTCTATTTTAAAAAACCCTAAAGATTGGGTATAACTTGTAGCTGACCATTGTCATAGATTTTCGAAATCGCTACCCCTACTTTTGTGAAATAATACCTGTTAAAAATGACAAATAATTTAATACAAAAATACAACATTCCAGGCCCGAGATACACTAGTTATCCCACTGTCCCTTATTGGGATAAAGAAGGAATAGCTTTAAAAGATTGGGAACATTCCACCATAAAATCTTTTAAAGAAAGTAACGATTCCGAGGGGATTAGCCTATATCTTCATTTACCTTTTTGTGAAAGTTTGTGTACTTTTTGTGCTTGTCATAAACGAATTACCAAACGACATTCAGTAGAAGAGCCTTATATAGACACTTTATTAAAAGAATGGGATTTATACTGTGATCTTCTAGTGGATACCCCAAAAATTAGAGAAATTCATTTGGGTGGTGGAACGCCTACTTTCTTTTCTTCAGAGAATTTAAAAAAGTTGATCAACGGTATTTTTAAAAGAGCTGAAAAAATTGAAGGCTTTGAATTAAGCTACGAAGGCCATCCTAATTTTAGTTCCGAAGAACAATTACAAACCCTATACGACTTGGGTTCTCGAAGAAATAGTTTTGGAATCCAGGATTATGACCCAGTGGTACAAAAAGCGATTCATAGAATTCAATCTTTTGAGCAGGTAAAACGAGTTACCGAGTTATCCCGAAAAATAGGATACGAATCGATTAGTCACGATCTTATCTTTGGATTACCATTTCAAAATGAGGAAAGCATTAGAGATACCATAAGTAAGACTATCGAGCTTAAACCCGATAGAATCGCTTATTATAGCTATGCTCACGTACCATGGATTAAAGGAGTTGGACAACGAGGATTCGATGAAAAGGATTTGCCTAAAGATGATGAAAAACGCTATTTATATGAGCTAGGAAAACAACTGTTTTTTGAAAATGGCTATGTAGAAATAGGAATGGATCACTTTGCATTAAAAACAGATTCTCTTTATAAAGCCATGGAAGCCAAAAAACTACACCGTAATTTTATGGGCTATACAGCGGGAAAAACCAAACTAATGATAGGTTTGGGAATGTCTTCTATAAGTGATTCTTGGTACGGATTTTCGCAAAACGAAAAATCGGTTGAAACCTATACTGAAAAGGTGAACCAAGGTATTATTCCAATTTTTAGAGGGCATTTATTAACTGAAAACGATTTAGTGATTCGGAAACACATTTTAAACCTTATGTGTAACCTAGAAACCGAATGGAACGATAGTCTTCCAGAAGTTGTAAAAAACGACATTATAGATCGTCTACAAGAAATAATCGACGATGGATTGGTTACTATAACCGACAGCAAAGTCACTGTAAAAGAAGAAGGCAGAATGTTTGTACGTAATATTTGTATGTCTTTCGATCTACGATTGCTGGAAAACCAACCCGATACCCGTCTGTTCTCTATGACCATTTAATTAAAATATATTAGGACATAACAGTATTTATTGTATCTTTAACACACTCCCCTTATCTGATTACCCTTGGTAATTTGTTGGGGATTTTTTTATTTTATTAAACAAACAATAATCTAAAAAAGAGTAAGATTTATTAATTTTTAAAGGTGTTAAAGATGGCATATTCAAAACCAAAATTTAAAGACAAGTACGGAAATTTCATTAACGGAAAATTCGTAGAACCAATTGGCGGTCAGTATTTTGACAATACATCCCCAATTGACAACACACAAATTGCTAAATATCCACGTTCTCAAAAAGAAGACGTTGATAATGCAGTAGCAGCAGCCAATGCAGCAAAAGATGCTTGGGGAAATACTTCCGCAGGAGAAAGAGCAGCAATGCTAAACAAGGTTGCAGAAATTATTGAAGCAAATTTAGAAGAGTTTGCTTTAGTTGAAACTTGTGATAACGGGAAGCCAATTAGAGAAACAATAAATGCCGATATACCATTATCCATTGACCATTGGCGGTATTTTGCAGCAGCAATTAGAACAGAAGAAAGTTCTATGGCAGAATTAGATGCTAATACCATTTCTATAAATTTAAAAGAACCTTTAGGTGTGGTTGGTCAAATTATACCTTGGAACTTTCCATTATTAATGTTGTCTTGGAAAATGCCACCAGCATTAGCAGCAGGAAATTGTGTGATTTTAAAACCAGCAGAGCAAACCCCTTCAACAGCAACTTTATTAATGGAGAAAATTGCAGAAATATTTCCTCCAGGAGTAATTAACATAGTACACGGCTTTGGTCCAGAAGCAGGTAAGCCATTAGCATCTCATTCAGGAGTTGATAAAGTTGCCTTTACAGGAGAAACAACCACAGGTCAGTTAATTATGCAATATGCATCTAAAAACCTAAATCCTGTAACTATGGAATTGGGTGGTAAATCACCAAATATTTTCTTTAATTCTGTTATGGATGAAGATGATGCATTCTTAGATAAAGCAATTGAAGGAGCCGTACTTTTCGCATTTAATCAAGGAGAAGTGTGTACTTGTCCTTCTAGATTATTAGTGCAGGAAGATATATATGATGCCTTTATGGAAAGAGTTGTTGCTCGTACAAAAGCAGCCATTCAAGCAAATCCATATGATGCAAGTACTATGGTTGGTGCACAAGCATCTAATGATCAGTACGAAAAAATTCTATCTTATATTAAAATTGGTAAAGAGGAAGGTGCAAAAGTACTTACAGGGGGTAATGCTTGTAAGTTAGACGGGGATTTATCCAATGGCTACTATATTGAACCTACTATTTTAGAAGGTCATAATAAGATGCGAGTTTTTCAAGAAGAAATTTTTGGCCCTGTAGTATCTGTAACTAAATTTAAAGATGAAGCAGAAGCTATAGAAATTGCAAATGATACACTTTATGGTTTGGGTGCAGGGGTTTGGTCAAGAGACGCTCATCAATTATATCAAGTCCCAAGAGCAATAAAAGCTGGTAGAGTTTGGGTAAATTGTTATCACGCTTATCCCGCTCACGCCCCATTTGGTGGTTATAAAAAATCCGGGTTTGGACGTGAAACACATTTGATGATGATGAATCATTATCGCCAAACAAAGAATATGCTTATCTCTTACGACAAGAACAAATTAGGTTTCTTTTAATAGCTTATAAATATTTTGAACCATAAGAAGGCTGACTAAAATTTTGGTCAGCCTTTCTCAATTAAAGACAAAATTATGGATTATAAAAGAGTTGCAATAACAGAAAAAGCAATTGAAATACTTAATCAGCTAAAAGAAAAACACGGGGATTTAATTTTTCATCAAAGTGGAGGATGTTGTGATGGTTCGGCACCAATGATTCTTGAAGAAGCGGATATGTATTTGGACGATAGTGATATTCTGCTTGGACAATTAGATGGGGTGAACTTTTATATGAATCAAGACCAATTTGAATATTGGAAACATACCCATTTAACAGTAGATATAACAGAAGGAAGAGGTTCTAGTTTTTCTTTAGAAATTCCACTTGGCGTACGATTTATTATACACTCAAGATTATTAACTGATGAAGAAAACACGGAACTAAATAAATAACGAATTCTAAACATCTATATAAGTCATTAAAAAATCCTATACAAAAACATAAAAAACAATCCACCCCTTTTTTTCTATATCCTCTCTAAGTGACATTTTGTAGCACTTCCTTTTTTATTGTATATTTAACCAGTCCCCTACACAATTACTCTTAGTAATCTGTTGGGGATTTTTTTATTTATTGAAAGCTACTAATTAGTATGACAAGTAAAATTTATACAAGTTCTGTACAATTTAAAAACATGAAATGGCAGGCTATCAGTATTTTGCTTTTTACTTTCTTTTTATCCATAGGGTATTCGCAAAATCCAGATATAAAAAATATAGTCTTTGAAGGTGCGGGCATTAGAGGTATAGCTTATACTGGTGCAGTTCAATCTTTAGAACAGAAAAGTATTATTAATAATGTTGAAAAAGTTGGAGGTACATCTGCAGGAGCAATAATTGCACTTTTAATTTCACTAGAATACACTTCAGAAGAATTGACCACAATAATCTCCAACACAAAATTTCAAAAATTCAATGATGGTAGGTTTTTTTTTATTGGAGGATTTTCTCGTACCAAGAACAGATATGGGTGGTATCGAGGTCAGAAATTCACCAACTGGATTGGTAATCTAATAAAAGAAAAAACAGGAAACTCCGAAATTACATTTGAACAATTATATCAAAAAGGTTATAAAGATCTTTATCTTACGGCTACTTGTCTTAATCAACAAAAATTAGTGATACTTTCAAGAGAAACATATCCAAAAATGAAAATTAAAGATGCTGTTAGAATATCAATGTCAATCCCACTCTATTATCAAGCTGTATTTGTCGATAAAAATGGAAAAATATATTCCAAACCAAAAAAAGATGAGAGTTTAGATATAATGGTTGATGGAGGGATAATTGGGAATTTTCCAATTCAAATTTTTGATACTATAATAGTCGATTCCTTGAAAAAGGTTCATAGAATTCCAAATTATGAGACTATAGGATTCAGAATAGATACTGAAAAACAAATTCAAGAAGATTCTACTACAAAAGATTTAGCTCCATTTACTATCCATAATTTCAAAGATTATGTTTCCGCTTTTTATATTATGGTCATAGAAAATCTAAATAGACAACAATTAACAAAAGACGATTGGGATAGAACAATTTCTATTTCTTCCGTAGGCATAAGCCCCAAAGTAAAAAAGCTTTCTGAAGAACAGAAACAAAAACTAATTGAAAGCGGTAAGCACAATACAGAGGTATATTTAAAAAAACTTTATGACAAAAAAGAATAAGATTACCAGTAAAAATAATTCCGAAGAGAAGAAGGTAGGCAAGTACCTAAAATATGCTATTGGGGAAATCGCCATCGTAATTATCGGAATTCTATTTGTATTAATTGCGAATTTTATAAGGGAACAAGTACAAGAAAATGAATCTAAACAGAATGCGCTTATTGCATTAAAAAATGATATTACAAGAGATTCCAACGGACTGAACTCTTATTGGATTCCTAGACTAGAAAAGCAAGAAGAAGCTCGTAATCGTTTAAATTTATTTCTAAAGAATTCGACTACCATTATAGACTCCATGGAGTTTGTTACCGATGTGATATTAGTCTCAACGTATTTTACTTTTAATCAGAACAAAGCGGCGGTTGAAGATTTATTATATGGTGGGCGGCTTCATCTTATAGAAGACGATAGTTTGCGTATAGCCCTATTAAAATATAAATATCGAGTTGAAAAAGTAGCGGAGTTCGACTTAATTCATCGGGAATATTTCTTGGAAATTCAGGGACGGATTGGACCAAAAATATTAGGTGGAATGGCTTTACCAGAAGGCTTTATAGCATATCATGCCAATGACACCATCAATACAAAGATTATAGTTAGTCACGCACTAGATTGGGAAAACCTTATTTCATCAGATAATCTTAGAACACTTTTGGCGGCAACTGGTGTTCCTTTTGCGATAAAAAAGAACAGCTATATTTCGATCGAAGAACAAGCAGAGCTCCTGTTAAAATTATTGAATATTGCTATTGATGAAAAATAGGGACATTGAATTAAAATAACAAAAGTTGAAACGCTATATTTAGCATTCAAAATAGAAATAAAAAACAAATCCATAAATAATAACCATGAAAAACGTAAAAAAGCCCTTCTCCCTCTATTCAAACACCCTTAAAGTTCTCATCTTTATTTGTTTTTTTTCTTTTAGTTTTAATGGAGAAGCGCAAGTAAACTGGACCAATGATGGAGATTCTTATTTTAAATTGGAAGAAAACCAACTACTAACCTATACCCTACCAAACCATGATGCGAAAACAGTAATTAGCAAAGCACAACTTACTCCAGCTGGAAAATCAGAGCCTTTAGAAGTCGCTCATTTTAAATTTTCAGAAGACCAAGAAAAAATATTACTGTTTACCAATACTAATAAAGTTTGGAGACTACATACCAAAGGAGACTATTGGGTTTTTAATTTTAAAACAAATATGCTTACACAAATCGGTAAAAGCCTTCCTCCTTCCACCCTAATGTTTGCAAAATTCTCTCCCGATGGAAATAGCATCGCTTATGTTTCTGAAAACAATTTATATTCTGAAGATTATACAACTGGAAAAGTTCAAGCCTTAACAACCAATGGCACGGTTTCTTTAATAAATGGAACTTTTGATTGGGCCTATGAGGAAGAATTTGCTTGTAGAGATGGGTTTCGTTGGAGTCCCGACAGTAAATCTATTGCCTATTGGCAGATAGATGCAAGCGCCATCAAGAAGTTTTATATGGTAAACAACACAGACTCTATCTATTCGCAATTAGTGCCTTTAGAGTACCCTAAAGTTGGTGAAAGCCCTTCAGTTTGTAGAGTTGGGGTTGTAAATCTTTCCGATACCAAAACAACTTGGATGGATGTTCCTGGAGATGCCTCACAGAATTACTTAGTACGGATGGAATTTATTCCAAATACCAACAAACTTTTAATTCAACAATTAAACAGAAAACAAAACCATAGCAAATTATACATTGCAGATGCTTTAAATGGAAGTACAAATATAATTCAAGAAGAATCGGATAAAGCTTGGGTAGATTTATTTCAGTTAGGCAATCCCTATGAAATCGATTATACCAATAACTTTAGTTTTTTAGAAGAAACCAATAGCATTCTTTGGGCTTCAGAAAAAGATGGCTGGAGGCACTTATACCAAGTTTCTTTAGAAGGAAAACCAGAGGTACTTATCACAAAAGGAAATTACGATGTGATCGATTTAAAACACATCAATCCCAAAGAAGGATATGTATATTATTTAGCTTCACCAGATAATGCCACACAAAAATATTTGTATAAGTCCAAATTGAATGGAAAAGGGAAAAATGAATTACTAAGTCCGGAAAGCTTAAAAGGAAGCCACGATTATTCTTTCTCTTCAAATGGCAGCTATGCAGAACATAGTTTTACCAACCACTTTACTCCAAGAACTAAAGAGTTTATTAATGTTGCCAATCACGAAGCATTAACCCAAGAAGAAAGTATTGTTAAAAATTTGAAAAAGCTAGAAAAAAAACCAACTACTGAGTTCTTTAGCATAACAACAGCAGATAATGTTGAAATGGATGGATGGATGGTAAAACCTACCAATTTCGATCCAAATAAAAAATATCCTGTGGTCTTTTACTTGTATTCCGAACCTGCTATGACCACGGTAAACGACAGCTATAACAGCAGTAGAAACTTTTTGTATAATGGTGATATGGCGAGAGATGGTTATATCTCCATTTCACTTGACAATAGAGGTACTCCTGCTCCTAAAGGAAGAGAATGGCGGAAATCCATTTACAGAAAAATTGGGGTCGTTAATATAAATGATCAGGCTATGGCAGCTAAAGAGATTTTAAAATGGGATTTTGTAGATGCCGAACGAGTTGCAGTTTGGGGTTGGAGTGGTGGTGGATCTGCCACCTTAAATTTAATGTTTCGATATCCTGAGATATATAAAACAGGGATTTCAATCGCAGCAGTGGGCAATCAATTAACTTATGATAATATTTACCAAGAGCGTTTTATGGGCTTACCCCAAGAAAACATGGAAGATTTTATTGAAGGTTCACCCATTACCTATGCCAAAAACCTAGAAGGAAATTTACTTTTTATTCATGGTACCGGAGATGATAATGTCCATTATCAAAATGCAGAACTGCTATTAAACGAATTGATAAAACACAATAAGCAATTTCAGTTTATGCCTTATCCTAACAGATCTCATGGATTAAGCGAAGGAGAAGGGACTTTTAAGCATTTATCTACCTTATATACCAACTATTTAAAATTACATTGTCCTCCAGGGGGAAGGTAGAAATTGGCTAAAAAAGAATATCTTTAAAAAAGAAATATTTTAAAAAATGGATACACAAAGTTACGGATTAGCATTAAGTGGCGATGGAGCTAGAAGCTTCGCACATATTGGCGTATTTAAAGCCTTGGAAGAATTTGGCATACAACCAGATGTAATTTCTGGTACTAGCATGGGCGCTGTATTGGGTGCATTTATAGCAGCAGGGTATACCTTCTCAGAATTAGATAAAATTATTAAAAATAGATCTCAGTCTGGATTGTTAAAGATGGTACTTCCCAATTTAGAAGTTGCATCTCATGAACCCATACGAAAAGTATTGAAAGATTTTCTTCCAGAAAATATAGAAGATTTAAAAATACCCATGCATATTTCCGCTACCAATTTATCCCTTGGCAAAAATGTTATTTTCACCAAGGGAAACCTTGCAGATGCAGCAATCGCATCTTGTTCTATTCCTATCACTTTTAAACCCATACAGATTAATGGGGACTATTATGTGGATGGAGGATTTACTAAAAACCTTCCTGCTTCTACCATTAGAGGTAAATGCGAAGTTTTGATTGGCTCTCAAGTTAATTATATTGATAAAGAAGAAGGTGTAGATTCTATCAGTAGCATTTTAGAACGATGTTTTAGAATCGGAATCAATAATTCTGTACGTACAGATCGTGCTGTTTGCAATTTATTAATCGAACCACAAGGGGTACAACAATTCGATCCTCTTAATTTTAGGGAATCTGCTAAAATAATCGATATTGGATATCATGCCGCCCACAAAGTTCTGAAACAGTATCAAGAAGATTTAAATTATAACCGATAATCCTCTTTAAAAAAGTAACTCCAGTTCCTCTTCTTTTATACCCATTTAGAGACCTTTTGTAGCGCTTCCCTTATTTATTGTATATTTATCAAGTCCCCTACTCGATTGCCTTTGGCAATTGGTTTGGGGATTTTTTATTTATTAAAAAACAAACGAATATGAAAAATATAATTACAGCATTTGTTTTTACAGCAATTTTGGTTTCTTGTAATTCGAGGGATAAAACTAAAAACTCGAACCAAAAGGCGACTGAAAGTGAAACAGAAATAATCGTCAGTGAATCGAAAGAAATACAAGAACAATTTAAGGCAATTGATTCAGACGAAGCTTTAATTGCAACTGCATTAATGGCTGCTCCAAAAGAAAGCCGAAAGGGGTCTAAAGTCATTGGTTACAATATGGCTGGGGAATTTGTCACCTTGAAAGAAGGAAACAATGAATTTATTTGTTTGGCGGATAATCCTAATCAGGATGGATTTAATACCGCTTGTTATCACAAAGACCTGGAAGCCTTTATGGCAAGAGGAAGAGAATTGAGATCGGATGGGAAGACATCTAAAGAAATATTTGATATTAGGGAGGAAGAAGTGAAGACTGGTAAACTTGTCATGGGAAAATCTGGATCGACTTTACATATATACTATGGATCAGAAACAGAATACAACCCTGAAACATCTATTGTTGCAGGAGCTCAATACCGTTATGTTGTGTATATGCCATGGGCTACATCTCAAACTACCGGATTACCAGAAGTACCTTTGGCGTCAAATCATCCTTGGATAATGAACCCTGGCACCCATAAGGCGCACATTATGTTCACCCCCTTAAAAGAAGTCAGAGAGTAAGGTAATGGATTAGACAGAATTATTAAAATCAAAACTCTTGTAGCGCTATGGTGAGAATACAATTAGCAAATTAACATGAATATATGATACCCTTCTTCAGAAAAATACGTAAAAAAATGGCAGACGATAATAAGCCTCTTAAATATATAAGATATGCTATAGGAGAAATTGTATTGGTAGTTATTGGAATTTTGATTGCCCTTTCCATAAATAATTGGAATGAAAATAGAAAGTCCAAAATAATGGCCGATGAAGTGTATACCAATTTGCTAATTTCCTTAGAACAAGATGCTATAGAAGCTCAACGAATAAAAGGGTTGCTTACTAAAAGTTTAGAAACCCATAAAAAATTAATTTTTGGGGAGGCCGACACCTATGCAACTGAAATGAATCCCCATGAACTGGATACGCTGATTGGAGATATTCTTTTAGGGGTTTGGAGCTTTTTTCCAAAGACTGGGGTTTACGATTTAATCACTTCGAATAATAGTTTGGACTTATTACAATCCAAAAAAATAAAATCGCTATTGATTAATTTGTACGACTTTCAATACAAACGCTATGAAAATGTAGATGCTATCTTGGACAATAAGTATCATTACCATCTTGCTCCTATTATTCGAAAAAAAATGGGATTTACAGGAGGCTTACTTGCTGAAACGGAATTTGATAAGAATATACATATGGATCCCATATTGTTTCATAAGCATTATAACGAATTAGTCGCCGAATGCCGGGATGTCTATGACGTTTTGTTTACAGGAACTCAGTATTTGGTGAAAATTGAAGCATCTATACATGAGTTGACACAATTGATTAAAGAGGAATTAAAAAATTAAGCTAAATAAAATAGGACAACAATCAATTTATAGTATCTTTAAACCTCTCCCCGCTTACCTAGGTCCATTGGACCCAAGAGTGGGGATTTTTTATTTTAATAAAACAAATGGTAATGTTATCCGGAAATATAATCCGATAAATTTACCTTTAGTGATGATATAACAAGTTGGCAATAATTAATTTAAAATAATGTCTGATAAAAAAAGAAAAATAACTTCTGAGATATTAAATTCGAGACCTGAACTTAAAGAAACAAAGATTGGAATATTGAAAGGAGTTTATGGGGTTGTACCATTTGTTGGACCTATGATTAATGAAATATTATTTGATATTCCTAACCGTATATACCAATCTAGAATTAATGATACTGTAGAAATATTATCGGAAAAAATTTCTTTGTTGGACAATGAAACTTTTAATAAGGAATATCTTGAAAGTGAAGATTTTTTTGACTTTACTCAAAAAATGATAACAACAAGCTTAAAAATCAAATCAAAAGAAAAGAAAAATGCTCTTGCCAATTTTTATATAGCATCATTTTGTAATCAAGCTAATTTCGAAACAGATTCGATCAGATTATTCTTAATCTTTATAACAGAATTATCAATAATACAATTGAGCATTCTTAAGTTAGTAGAATTCAATCAAAAAGAGTTAAATGAAATTGCTTCTTATTCAAATTTTTATAAAATATATTGTGACAGCTTATCTTCCTGTAAATTAACTAAATACGAATTTAAATATTATATAAATGACTTAGAAAACAAATCTCTTATAAGCTTAGGTGCAGGATTAAATGATTTTTTGGATGAGTCAAGTAACTTTGTTTTTGAGGATCACAAAAGCTCTTCAGTAGTTATAACGGAATTAGGTGAAAATTTTATTAAATATTTAAAAGAATAACTATTGCCAACACCGCCTATAATTGTTTCACCAGTTCGCTATGCTCGTGTCATTGCTGTTGAATTTCCTATCGGAAATTCCTACTTATTTACTAAATTAGTTGCTTAAACAAAGTAACTAATCTTATACAATAAAATCATGAGTTTTTGGCAAACCATATTCATCGCAACGATTCCAGCAATTTTAACGGGTCTTATTAGCTATATCCTTGGCGCAAGACAAAGAGCACATGCCAAAGCGGAGCTTATGGTGATCAAATCTGCAAAGCACTTTTTAAAGCATAAAAAATTTACAGATAGAAGTTTTAAAACCCTAAAAAAACACCTAGGGGGTTGGGACGATGATGAAGATGGCCTGCGTAGAATATTAGTAAGTGCTGGTGCCATAAGAGTGTACCGTAAAGATAAAGACAATGAAGAGTGGTGGTATTTGCTGTCTCGTGCGGCAGAGCGGATTGAGAATATAAAAAGCAGAAAGAAATGAGTAAATTCTTCCTCCTCGTTTTCTATATATGCTAAAAGGAATATAATTTTAATTATATGCAATATTGCATATATATTTGATTATATGCAAAAAAGCATATATATTTGATGGAAATTAATACTTATGGTTGCAATAATAACTGGAGATATTATCAATTCTAGAAACGTTGATGTAGAAAAATGGATGCCTGAATTAAAAAAGGTTTTGAACAAATATGGTTCAGAACCAGAATCTTGGGAAATATATCGAGGGGATAGTTTTCAAATGGAGACATCGCCAAAGGATGCATTAAAAATCGCAATACTAATTAAGACAGCAATAAAGCAGTTTAAATCATTAGACGCTAGAATAGCAATTGGGATTGGAGAAAAAACATATGAGTCAGAAAAAATATCGGAATCAAACGGAAGCGCATTTATCAATTCGGGAGAATCTTTTGAGAAACTAAAAAAACAAACTCTTAGCATTCAGACCAGATGGAAAGATTTTAATCAAACAATGAATTTAATGTTTGATCTTGCTACTCTTACCATGGATAACTGGACTACTACTTCTTGTTTAGTAATTAAAACTGCAATAGAGTCTGGTCAAGGTTTTAATCAAAAGGAATTGGCTATTTTACTTCATAAAAAACAAAGCAATATAAGCACTAGTCTAAAAAGAGCTGGGTACTATGAAATTCAAAAACTAATTCATTATTATCAACAAAAAATTACAAATAAATGTTAGCATTAGCAATAAAATTTATTCTAGCACATTTAGCGGGTGACTTTTTATTTCAAGCCGATAATTGGATTGATGATAAAAAAGAGAAAAAACACAAATCACCCTACTTATATTGGCATCTATTAATTCATTCCGTTTTATTATTAGTCACATTACAATTCAACCTTCATTACTGGAAAGGTATTGTCTTAATAATAATTTCACATTACATCATTGATGTAATAAAATTGAATTTGAATGAAAAAATTAATTTGCGTACACTATTTTTTGGAGACCAAATTCTACACTTTATTATAATTATGGTAGCAGTTCATTTTTACTATCCTTTTACAATAGATATAAGTTCAGTTTACAGTATCGATTCCTTACTCTTAATAACGTTTGTTCTAATAACTACTTATGTATCTTCTATTGTTATAAAAATACTTTTATCAAAATGGAAAATGGATAATGAATCACCAAATCAAGCAGGTAAATACATCGGTATATTAGAGAGGTTATTTATTTTTTGCTTTGTAATTTTGAATTATTGGGAAGGGATTGGATTCCTTCTAGCAGCTAAATCTGTATTTAGATTTAGTGATTTATCTAAAGCTGAAGATAGAAGTTTAACCGAGTATATTTTAATAGGAACATTATTAAGTTTTGGTATTGCCATAGCAACCGCAGTTGGTTATGAATATTTAATTGAATTATCCGTTCAACATTAAAGCGAAAACACATCATGGTGTATAATGCATAGCGAACTAAGCTTGCTAAGACCTCATAAACTAAACTTTGTCATTAATATCGAAACAAAAATGAGCAAATATATCTTCTTCTTTTTCGTAATATTTATGCTTTCCTGTGCGGAGAATAAAGATGCTGAGAAAGTTATAAAAGAAGAAGTTCACATTAGCCTGCCTATAAAAAATACCTCCCTTATTATTCTTGGGACTATACAAGATGCAGGGTCACCGCAAATTGCTTGTAATAAGTCTTGTTGTATAAATCTTTTTAAAAATCCAGATCCAAGTAGGAAAATAATCTCCTTAGGGCTAGTAGATCCCCAAAATAACAAAAGCTATCTATTTGAGGCGACACCAGATATGGGTGCTCAAATAGAACTATTAAACAGCTATAAACCCAAAAGGGATAGCAAGATAGTAGACGGCATCTTTTTAACGCATGCACATATAGGGCATTATACTGGCTTGATGTTTTTAGGTAAGGAGGCGATGAATGCCAAAAACATTACGGTATATGCCATGCCAAAAATGAAAGACTTTCTTAGTACTAATGGTCCTTGGGACCAATTGGTAGCCAATAAGAATGTGCTGCTTCATGATTTGGAAAATGAAAAAGCGGTACAGCTATCCAAGTCTATCACCGTCACTCCTATTTTAGTGCCGCATCGGGATGAATATTCTGAGACTGTAGGCTATCGCATTAAAGGCCCCAATAAAAGCGCATTATTTATTCCAGATATTGATAAATGGGAAAAATGGGATAAAGATATTATCGCCGAAATAAAACAAGTAGATTATGCTTTTTTAGATGCTACTTTTTATAGTGGCACTGAATTGGGAAATCGTGATATGAGTGCTATCCCCCACCCTTTTATCATGGAGAGTCTCAAAAAATTTAAAATGCTCCCCAAAGAAGAAAAAAGTAAAATTATATTTATTCATTTTAACCATAGCAACCCTGTCTTAGATCCAAATTCTAAAGAGTATCAGTTTGTAATAGATCAAGGTTTTAATATTGGAAAAATTGAAGCGGTATTCGAATTATAAAAACACCTAATAAAAAAGATGTCCAAAAAAATAAAACTCCTTTGGGATTTTAGAGGTCCAGAAGCTTTAAAAATTGCAGAGCATCATTGCATTCATCTTAGAGAGTATGCAGCACTAGAAGAGTTAGAAGGTTCTGAGATAGATATCACAAAGGTTTCCGATATGTACAGCATCGCCTTTATGATCGTGGAAGAAAAAGACATGAATACTTGCAGAGAAGCTCTAAAACCTCATCGTGGGCAACTTGCTTAATATTAAATTTATCCCTATGTTAAATAATAAAATTACCCTAGCCAGCTTACTATTCCTAATTGCAATAACTAGTAGTTGGAGTCAGAATCCAGAATACCAATTAAAAAAGACAGAAAAAATAGAAAAAGGTTCGGTCTTTACCAAGATCATTAATAGAGAGATTCCCGCTACTATTGTCTATGAAGATGAGGATATCATCGCTTTTGTACCCTTGCGTCTGCAAGCGCCTGTACATTTGCTCATCGTACCTAAAAAGGAAATCCACACCATTAATGAGGTGACCGAGGAAGATACCTTAATCCTTGGAAAACTTTTTCTGGTGGCTAAAAAATTAGCTAAAGAACAGGGGATTTCAGAAACAGGCTATCGCTTGGTTATGAATATTAACGAAGATGCTGGGCAATCGGTTTTTCATTTGCATATGCATTTGTTAGGCGGAAAAGAACTAGGTCCTATGGTGACGCAGGAGGAATAGGCAAATCATTTGTATAAATTTCCTTATGATGACGGGAAAAAAATCTATTAAAACAAATTTTGATGGGCTATAGGTTTGTTTTTTACTTTCTAATAAATTGACTATTAAAAACGCCTTTATTGGTTTGAATTTTTATAAAATAGGTGCCCGATTGAAAGGATGAAACATCCATTGAAAAAGTATTCTGATCTTTTAAAAGGGAAACCAATTGTCCCGAAATATTATAAACTCCCATGCTTTCGATTTCAATTCCCAATCGAACATCAATATTTAATATCTCTTCTACCGGATTTGGATATAGCGTAAAATAATCAGAAAAGGTATATTCTACGGTATTCAGAAGAATTACAAATGAAACTAATTGTGTTATGGATACCGTATTATCTGCTGGTGTTTCATCTATTTCATCCGTAATGAGCGATGCGGTGTAATGAATAAAGTCTCCTTCATTTAAGGGTGGGTTATCTGATGGTCCATTAATATACAATGTAAACTCAATCTCTCTCGATTCAAAAGGATGTAAATCACTAAAATCCCATTCCAACATATTCTCACCAGCATTTGAAATAGGAAGAGTCGATGAAACAAAATCAGACACTTCATCATCAAAAATAAGCTGTATAGATCCAGATTGGGTCATATTACCTTTGTTACTAAAGATTATTCTATAACTTGATTCTGCCCCAGGATAGGCATCATTACTATTATTTATGGTTCCTGCGAGTGGATAAAACCTTATATCAAGATCTGGATGTTCACCATTTGGTTCTAGACAAAAATTCTGTTCAAAAGGACTCGATTGCGATGGAAATTCAACTATAACTTGGGATGGGTTAACTGTAAAGAAAACTGTATTTTCAACTTGCGGTGTTATTGTATAGCTGCCTTCCTGTACAAGGTAATGATAATCTCCAGACTCATCAGCCAATACATCTCCATTATTGGTGCCGTCTGATAATGTTAACCTTAATAAGGGATAATCAATATCTACCGAGTCACAGCCATCTAGATTCTCGTCGTATTTTACATTTCCATAAATAGTATAATAGTCTTCACCGGAACTATAGGAACAAAGAGAATTTGTAAAACAATTAATTAGCCCATATTCGATAATCTTATCTTCAACATGGTTAAGTTGTTCTGCATCTGCGCATATATATTCTAAGTTTGGATTATCATCAAATAACAAAGGTTCCCCAGAGCCATTTTTTACATTTAAGGAAGTTAGATTATTCGATGAACAATTTAAAAAAGTAATTTCAGGTTGGTTACTTATATCAAGGGAATTTAATAGATTATTCTGAACATAGATATATTGCAAATTATTTGCATCATCAATGTTTAAGGACGTTAATTGGTTATTAGCTATATTTAAAACATTTAGGTTTATTAATCCAGAAACATCCAGTGATGTTAGTTGATTGTTTGTACAAGATATGCCCTGTACCTCAGTTAAGCCCGAGACATTCAAGCTCGTTAGTTGATTATTATTAATATTAATTCCAACCAAGTTTGTTAATGATGATAAATCCAATTCGGTTACAGCGTTGTTATTACATTGCAAATGATCAAGGTTTGTAAAATATTCAAGTCCTGTAAGATCAGATATATTTGAGTTGCTTATGGCAAGGCTACACACCATTAATGCTTCAGAAACCTCTATTTCACCGTCATTATTCATATCAAGTGTAAAGGAGTTTCCATTGCACAGATACGCGGTACCGTTTCCAGCTTCAGCTGACAATAATTTAGATTTAAAATTAGCATCAGGAAAATTAATTATCTGCGAGAAAACTGTTGAGCTAAATAATAATAAAATAAAAAAGGGCTTCATCATAAGTATATTTCCATAAATATAATCATATTTTTAGAAACAATTGCTCATAACAACCCACAATCCTTATATGTGCAAATCCCTAACATCAATGGTGTTATCGAGGGAAACACCTTGATTCTAGGAAAACTTTTTCTGGTAGCAAAAAAAATAGTAAAAGAACAGGGGATTTCAGAAACAGGCTATCGCTTGACTATGAACATTAATGAAGATGCAGGGCAATCGGTCTTTCATTTGCATATGCATTTATTAGGTGGAAAAGAATTGGGGCCTTTGGTGACGCAGGAGTGATGGGTGATGAGTAGTGAGTAGTGAGTAGTGAGTAGTGAGTAGTGAGTAGTGAGTAGTGAGTAGTGAGTAGTGAGTAGTGAGTAGTGAGTAGTGAGTAG
>CAJXYJ010000037.1 GCA_913063255.1 uncultured Flavobacteriales bacterium
AGAAAATATTAGTTCCTGTTCTGGCTTTAGGACTCTTGTTTACTACCATGAGTTTTAAAGGCGATTTTTTTGAAATTGCAAAACAAATAGAAATATTCACTACGCTTTACAAGGAGTTGAATATGAATTATGTGGACGAAACAACTCCTTCGGTTCTTATGGATAAGGCAATTAAGGGCATGTTGAAAGATTTAGACCCTTATACTGTTTTTTGGAACGAACAAGAGGTGGAAGACGCTCGTATTAATAATTCGGGGATGTATACAGGTATTGGAGCAACCGTTAACTCTAAAGACAATAAGGTTATTATAGTAGAGCCTTTTAAAGGTTTTCCTGCAGATAATGCTGGTCTAAAAGCTGGAGATGAAATTATTAAGATTGGGGATATTATTCTTTCTGAATTTGAAGGGGATAAAACTGAATTATTAAAAGGCGCAGCCAACTCTGTGGTAGAATTATCCTATACTAGGCAAGGAAAAACCGAAACAACATCACTTACTCGTGGAGCAATAGATGTTCATGCGGTACCGTTTTATAAGTTAATAAATACGGATATTGGATATATTGTGCTTTCTAGGTTCAATCAGAAAACAACTATTGAAACCAAAGCAGCTTTAGAAGACTTAAAGTCTCAAGGCGCTACCAAAATCATCTTAGATTTACGAGGAAATCCTGGTGGTTTACTTAATCAAGCTATAAGTGTGGTTAACTTATTTGTTCCAAAGGGTGAAGTGATTACAACTACAAAGTCGGTTATTAAAAAGTATAACAAAACCTATAAAACAAGGCTAGCTCCTATAGATACAGAAATCCCATTAGTTGTTCTAGTAAATGGGCGAAGTGCTTCGGCTAGCGAAATTGTTTCTGGAGGCCTACAAGATTTAGATCGTGCGGTAATTATTGGTGCACGTAGCTTCGGTAAAGGTTTGGTACAACGTCCTAAAAAGCTTACTTACGGAACACAATTAAAAGTTACCATATCAAGATATTATACCCCAAGTGGTCGTTGTATACAAGCGCTGGATTATTGGAATCGTGATGAGAATGGAGACCCAATCCGTTTGAATCCAAAAGAGTATAATGCCTTTAAAACAAAAGGAGGTAGAACTGTTTATGATGGTGGTGGAATTCTTCCAGATATAGAAATTGAATCTGCAAAGTTTAGTCCAATTACCACTGCATTATTAAAAGATCGTGGAATTTTCGATTATGCAACTAATTATTATTATTCACATTCCCTAAAAGATTGGAATGCCTTTGATTTTTCTGAAACTGATTTTCAGGATTTTTTACAATTCTTAAAAAAGAATAATTTTGAATATGAAACAGATACGGAAAAGGAATTCGCAGAGGCGCTTCGAAAGGCGGAAACTGAACATATCGATAAAGAAATAAAAGAAGCGTATAGCAGGTTAATGAGTGATATTGATGCTGCAAAAGAAAAAGCTTTAGTAGATAAAAAAGGTGAAATTACTACCTTACTAAAAGATGAGATTTTAAAGCGTTATTTTTATCGGGAAGGGATGTACAATTATCATTTAAAAAATAGTCCAGAGATAATTGAAGCGGTAGAGGTGTTAAACGACCCAAAAAAATATAGTAAAATATTAAAATAATTTATGCAGTCATTTCTTGAATTTTTTGAAACCATGCCAGTATGGGGTAAAGCGGTTTGGATTATCTTTTTTTTAAGCTTCTTTTGGATATTAGAAGGGGTTTATTCTTTTTACGCTCAACCAAAAAGTAAATGGAAGCATGCTAAAACGAATTTAGTTTTATTATTATTTGTTGTAATTATAAATGCTGCCTTTGGAATAATATTAACCGTTATAAATGAATGGTTATCTAATTCTGGTTTTGGTATCCTTAATCTTTTTGAAGCATCCGTTTGGATAAAACTTTTAATTTCTGTGTTGGTATTGGACTTTACTTCCCAATATTTAGTGCATTTTTTATTACACAAGGTACGGTGGATGTGGAGACTTCATATTACACATCATACCGACAAACATGTAGATGTTACCACAGGAACACGTCACCATCCTTTAGATTTTATGATTAGAGAAACTTTTGCGTTATCCGTAATTTTAGTAATGGGAATGCCAATAGCCTATTACTTTTTTTATAGAATGTTAACCATTCCGTTTACCTATTTTAATCATGCAAATATCTCGCTGCCTTTAAAGTTAGATAAGGCTTTAAGTTATGTAATAGTTTCTCCAAATATGCATAAATTTCATCATCATTATCAGTTGCCCTGGACCGATAGTAATTATGGAAATGTGCTTTCTATTTGGGACCGAATCTTTGGAACTTTTGTGTATGATGACCCAAATAAAATAAAATATGGATTGGATTCCTCAGACCATACCGATGATGAAAATATTTTGGTACAACTCACCATTCCTTTTAATAAAGATGTTAAATCTTTAGATAAATAAATCCAATCGAAATTTTATTTTTTTCTCCTCTATATCCGTAACTTTAGGGTATAAGAAAAATTATAAAAAAATAAAACGATGAGTTATTATTTTAATAAGATTGTAAAAAGTAAAGATTTTGATGCTGTTATCGAACAAACCACTGCAATACTTAAATCAGAAGGATTTGGAGTTTTAACCGAAATTGACATCCAAAAAGCATTTAAAGAAAAAATAGATGTGGATTTTAAAAAATATAGAATTTTAGGAGCCTGTAATCCACATTTTGCACACAAAGCATTATTAGCTGAAGATAAAATTGGGGTGTTTCTACCTTGTAATATTATTGTTGAAGAACATGAAAATGGAGATATTGAGGTTTCAGCTGTTGATCCAATTGCTTCTATGGGTGCTGTTAATAATGATGCTTTAGGAGGTTTTGCTTTAGAAGTACAAGAAAAAATGAAAAGTGTTATTAATAATTTAGACTAGATAAATGGGGGATTTAGTAAATTTAAAAACAACAATAAGGGTTAGAGATTTTGACGCTTCCATACAGTTTTATTCCTCAGTATTACAATTTAATATCGTTGAAGAGTACGATGATGAAAATGGATCTCGTGGATGTATTTTAAGAATTGGTTCTGAAGAAAGTAATGCCTTTATTGAAGTTTCAGAAATAGAGCCTAAGCATAGTTATTTTAATCCATCTTTTAAAAAACCCTTTCTTAATGATAAAATAGATCTACAGATTAAAACAGGTTCTATGGAGTTTTGGGTAGAACGATTGCAAAAATTATGGAAAGCACGAGGGCCTGTTGATCGTCCATGGGGATCAAAATATTTATACCTTAAAGATCCAGATGGCTTGCAAATAATTATATATGAAGAGAAAAAATAATTTATAAAAATAAAGAAATGATACTATCTACAACTGATAAAATACCAAACAAAGAGGTAATTGAAATTTTAGGAATTGCTAGAGGTAGTACTGTGCGAGCAAGAAATGTTGGTCGAGATCTTTTTGCTGGTTTAAAAAGTTTAGTAGGTGGAGAAATTGAAGAATACACTAAATTACAAGCACAAGCAAGAGAACAAGCAATGTTTAGAATGCAACAAGATGCTGAGAAAATGGGAGCAGACGCAATAATTAATATCCGTTTAACTACTTCTATGGTGATGCAAGGTATGTCAGAAATATTAGCTTATGGTACAGTGGTAAAATTAAGATAGTTCACCGCTTTTTATCATTGCAATATGTGGAATTCCGTCTTCTAAATATCCTTCCTCTATGGCTTTAAAACCAAGGTTGGTGTAAAATTTATCTAGATAACATTGAGCAGATATTTTTATAAGGCTAGTATTATAATGGTTTTTAATAGCTTCAATAGAAGCATTCATTATGTCGTTTCCAAATTTATACTTTCGTTGTGATTTTTTTACAACAACTCTCCCAATAGAAGCTTCTTTAAAATAATCCCCTGGTTTAAAACAACGAGTATAAGCAACTATTTCACCTTCTTTTGAGCCTATAATATGAAGTCCTTTATCATCTTTTCCGTCTATATCTTGATATACACAATCTTGTTCTACTACAAAAACTTCAGACCGAAGTTGTAAAATTTCGTAGAGTTCTTTATTTGCGAGTTGCTCAAATGTTTTTACGTTTATTTTCATATTTGTATGTGTTATTCAGAAGGAGGTACAACTGAAGAATCTTTAATTAAATTAAAATTATTGAAATTCCTCGTTGCTCAATAAAATCGCTATGTCGGAATGACAATTTAATCCTGAACTACAATATCCTTTGAATCACATTTCTGAAACTCTGGTTGAATATTTATATGATTAATACCAAAATCATTAAATAGAATTTCCTCTATTTTAGTTAAAGCTTTTTCAAATTCGGTTAAGGTGATATTTTTATAAAAATCTACATGAGCTTCCATATGTACTTCGTCTTCATTTAATTGCCAAATATGAATATGGTGTAAGTTTTTAATTTCAGGAATTTGTAAAATGGACTTGTTAATTTTTTCTAGATTGATATCCTCAGGAGTAAATAACATTAACACTTTAAATGAAGCTTTTAATAAATCGTAACCCATATATAAAAGATATACTGCAATTAATATGGTAAGTAAACTATCTACCCAAAACCATTGAAAATATTTCATTAATAAACCGCCTACAAAAACCGCTACAGATGCTGCCATATCTGTAAATAAATGAAGGTAGGCAGATCGCATATTCATATTTTCCTTAGCTTCACTTTTTAATAAAAGTACACTAAAACCGTTTGCAAAAATTGCTAAAAGTGCCAACCATATTACGAGTCCACTTTCAATTTCTTGAGGATTAAAAAAGCGAACAATTGCTTCATAAACTAAATAAAATGCAACAATAATAAGGGTAGCAGAGTTTACAAAAGCTGCAATAATTTCAGCTCTTTTATAACCAAATGTTCTTTTAAATGAAGCGTCTTTTTTTGCAAATAAATCTGCTATATAACTTATAATAAGAGATACAACGTCACTAAAATTATGAAGTGCATCCGATAATAAAGAAAGGCTACCAGAAATTAAACCACCAATTACCTGAGTTATGGTAATAATAATATTTAATACAATAGTAAATAAAAGTTTCTTTCCTTTTAGATCCCTATGATCATGGCTGTGAGAATGATTATGTGAATGGGAATGTCCCATTTTTTAAGAACAAGGTATTTTGTCTACTCTATTTTGGTGTCGCCCTCCTTCAAATTTGGTGTTTAAAAATACCTCTACCATAGCAACAGCTTGTGGGATACTTGTATAACGAGCAGGAATGCTTAAAATATTAGCATCGTTATGTAATCGTGCTAGTTCTGTTATTTCTTTAGTCCAACATAATGCAGCACGCACTTTTTGATATTTATTAGCAGTCATTGCAGCACCATTACCAGATCCACAAATTATAATTCCTAAATCTACTTTATTTGTAGCTACATCTTCAGCTACTGGATGGATAAAGTCTGGATAATCTACACTATCAAAAGTATCGGTTCCATAATTATTTACAAGAATATCCTTACTTGTTAATAAATCTATAATTGCTTTTTTATACTCTGGACCTGCGTGATCGTTTCCTATTGCTATTTTCATGAGAAGATTGTTTTTGCAAAGATATTAGATATAATCAATAATAACTTTATTATTTCTATCCGTTAACAAACTGTTGATAATTGTTAATCAAATTTCAATAATTAAATTTTGATTATTGAATTAAAATTTTCATAGGCTTTTTTAATTTTATTAAGCAAATTAGTTAGCCTTAAATTTTAGAAAAGTTATCTGTTAATAAAAGTAGGTTTTCAACTAAATAAAATAAAATACTTATTAAAAAACCTATGTTTATAAACATTGTTTACAACTGTTAATCTAATAATCTATATACTTATTTTTCAGAGAAGAAACTAGTTCATTTACTGTTGATAAATCTATATAAACTTGTTTTAACTCAAAATCAAAACAAATAGTAAAAAAGTTATAGTAACTATTAACAAGCTATAATAAGCACTATTTTTATTTTAAAATTTATTAAAAACAAATAGTATTATATAATATATGTTGATAACAAAAAAACTATACTATTTTCAAGGAAGCAGACTTATCTAAATCGTTAATTATTTTAATAGTTTTCTCTTTATCTTCCAGATGAACTTGCAGTCTAATTCCTCCGAAAGCGTTAGAATGAAAAGGAAGAATATTAATTACAGTTTCATTTAAAAAGACATATCGTATTTCTTCTTGTTGAAGCAATAGCTCTAAAACAGCATAATCGCTAGGAAAAGTAAATCGAGCAACAGTTATAAAGTCTTCCATGTCGTTTAACATTTAATAACTCTAAGATAATAATTTAATAATATCTCTATACATTTATAAGTCTTACATTTACAATTAATAAAATTAAACAATGTCGAAAAGAAATAAGAGGCGAAATAATTCTAATACAAACAATCTTACCCAAAGTATCCTTACTATTTTAAGGAAAGAAAATTCAAACCCAATAAACTACAAACAAATAGCATCTAGCCTAGGTGTTAGAGATACGAGTACTAGAAATTTAATTATTAAACGATTAAAGAAACTTCAATTAGAAGATAAAATTGAAGAAATAGAAAGAGGAAAATATATTATTAAAGCCTCAAAAAATTATTATACTGGAGTTGCAGATGTTACTTCAAGAGGACAAGCTTATATTATTGTTGATGATTTAGAAGAAGATATCTTTATCAACAACAAAAATTTAAATCACACTCTAAATGGAGATATAGTAGAAGTATATGTTTTTAAAAGAAGAAAAGGTGGTAAACAAGAAGGAGAAATAACAAAAATTATTCAAAGAAAACGTACGGAGTTTGTTGGTGTAATACAAATACAAGAACGTTTTGCTTTTGTTGTATGTTCTGATGCTAAAATGTATACCGATATATTTATTCCAAAAGGAAATATAAATAATGCTAAAAACGGAGAAAAAGTGTTGGTTTCTTTAGTGGATTGGCCAGAAAAAGCAGATTCTCCTTATGGAAATGTAATAAAAGTACTTGGTAAACCTGGAGATCATAATACAGAAATCCATTCTATTTTAGCACAATATGGACTGCCTTATGAATTTCCGAAAGAAATAGAAGAATATGCTAACAATATAGATACTAAAATACATAAAGAGGAAATTAAGAAAAGACGCGATATGCGTAAAGACTTAACTTTTACTATTGATCCAAAAGATGCTAAGGATTTTGATGATGCATTATCTTTTAAAATTTTAGATAACGATACTTATGAAATAGGAATTCATATTGCAGATGTATCTCATTATTTAGTACCAGGAACTATTTTAGATGATGAAGCTTATGAACGTGCAACTTCTGTTTATTTAGTAGATCGGGTGGTGCCTATGTTACCAGAAGTCTTATCTAATAATGCTTGTTCGTTAAGACCAAATGAAGAAAAATTTACCTTTTCTGCGGTTTTTAAAATGAATAGCAAAGGAGAAGTAATAAATAAATGGTTTGGTAGAACAGTTACTTATAGTGATGCTCGGTTTGCATATGAAGAAGCGCAATATGTAATTGAAAACGAAGAGGATTTAATTCATGAAATTCCTAATAATATCTCCATCACAGGAAAAAGTTATCAAGTAAAGAAAGAGATATCTGAAGCTATTTTAAAAATGGATGAGATTGCTAAAATTCTTCGTAAAAAACGAATGAGTTCTGGTGCAATATCCTTTGATAAAGTGGAAGTTAAATTCAATTTAGATGAAAATAATAACCCAGAAGGGGTTTATTTTAAAGAAAGTAAAGATGCTAATAAACTAATAGAAGAGTTTATGTTATTAGCAAATCGTAGTGTAGCTGAATTTATTGGAAAGCAATCGGTAAAACACACATTTGTGTATAGAGTTCATGATCAGCCAGACGATGAAAAACTAGCGGCTTTAGAAAATATAATTAGACAATTTGGCTACAAACTTGATACACGAGACAGAAAATCTACTTCTGCATCTTTAAATAAATTATTAAAAGATGTATCAGGGAAAAAAGAGCAAAATTTAGTAGATACCCTTGCTATTCGATCTATGAGTAAAGCTGTTTATACCACTAATAATATTGGACATTACGGATTAGCTTTCGATTATTATACGCACTTTACATCTCCAATACGAAGATATCCAGATGTAATGGTACATCGATTATTACAACATTATTTAGATAAAGGAAAATCTACAGACAGTAAACTATACGAAGATAAATGTGCGCATAGTAGTGAAATGGAAGGATTAGCGGCTAGAGCAGAAAGAGAAAGTATAAAGTACATGCAAGTAAAATACATGTCTGATCATAAAGACAATAATTTCTTAGGCGTTATTTCTGGTGTTACAGACTGGGGAATTTATATAGAAATAGTGAGTAATAAATGTGAAGGAATGGTCCGACTACAAGATATGAAAGACGATCATTATGTTTTTCATAAAGAAGAATTTGCTGCAGTTGGAGATAAATCTAAAAAAGTATACCAATTAGGAGATGAGGTTTATGTGCGCGTTAAGAATGCAGATCTAGTTAGAAAACAATTAGACTTTGAAATGTTAGGTAGTAAAGAAGATGTTGAAGAATAAATAATATAAATAAATCAAGAACAAAGTATTTAGTACTTTTGTACAACTATGTTCGATGGTTTATTATACGCGGCTTTTTATGGTTTTCTTCTTGCATTTGCAATAGGCCCAGTGTTTTTTACTTTAATAGAAACTAGTATTACTAAAGGTTTTAAAGCAGCTGTTTTCTTTGATTTAGGCGCTATTTTTTCAGATATTATATTTATCCTAATCGCTTTTTTTAGTACTAGTATGATACTAGAAAAAGTAAAAGATGACCCGGGGTTATTAATTTTTGGAGGAGTAGTTTTAATTGCTTTTGGAGTAATATCTTATATACGAACAGCAAAATCTTTTATAAAAATTGTTAGGGAACACTACTCTGTTAATACTAAAAAAAACCATGGAGGACTTTTTTTAAAAGGCTTTCTATTAAACTTTGTAAACTTTGGAGTATTAGCAGCTTGGATTGCCACTATAGTTATTGCACAAGCGATCACTACTCAAAATAATGGAGTTTTTTTATTTTTAACCACCGTTTTAGTTACCTTATTTCTTACCGATTTATTTAAAATATTCCTTGCTAAAAAACTAAAAAATAATCTTACTCCTCGATTTATTATCAAAACAAAAAAATGGGTAAGCATATTAATAATAGGTTTTGGGGTATTATTATTATTACAAGGTATATTTCCAGATAAGCTTCAAAAAGGAATGGATAGAATTCCCAGAACTACAGAAACTATAAAATAATTATTTAACTTTTAGCAAAACAACATCACATATCATATAAATCTTAAAGTATATATATTTTTGTACCTTTAATAATTGTAATAAAATTTATGAAAAATTTATTTCTAATATTTTTAATAGTTTCTTTAGCGTTTATTTCTTGCACTAAAAACGATTTAAACAAAGAAGTATTAGATGTTAATAATTTAGAATTAAATAAATCAAATAACAATAATAATTATCAAATAACAAGGGAAATAAGTTATGGTTCAAGCCCAGAACAAACTTTCGACATTTATTCACCAATAAATTCTCTTACTATAATTAAAACAAAAGTTATTGTTCTTATACATGGCGGAAGCTGGATGAATGGAGACAAAAGCTCTATGGAGGAATTATTAGTAAGAATTCAAAGCACCAACCCTAATTACACTATTGTAAACATGAATTATGTATTGGCAAATGACAATAATTTTGCCTTTCCAAATCAGTTTAATGATATCGATTTAGTTTTAAATGAATTAACTTCTAACCAAGAGGTATATCATATAATTCCAGAATTTACACTACTTGGAAAAAGTGCTGGGGCACAATTAGCGTTAATGTATGACAACACTTTTGATAAGCTTGATCGTGTTAAAACGGTTTGTAGTATATCCGGTCCTACAGATTTCACACATACTGTTTTTCAAGATGATCCAGATTTTGATTATTTATTTGATTTATTAGTTGATAAAAATTATTACTCATATTCTTATGGTATAAATTTAGAAATAAGCCCATTATTCCAAATTAACAGAAGAACTAGCCCAACAATTATTTTTCATGGAACAAATGATGTTAAAGTGCCAATAGAGAACGCTGAACTATTAGAAGAAAAATTAAATAGAAATAGAATACCTAATAAATTACTTGTTTTTAATGAAGGACACTCTAATTGGAGTAGTAATACGATGCAAGTTTTTGATATAGAACTTAAACTGTTTTTAGAAAAAAACTTCTAGTTCTATTAAGCCACAATAAAAAGAAAATCACGTTTTTAAATCAATAAAAACTATAGAATAAAAAAACCTCTTGGTAAACAAGAGGTTTTTTTGAGGCGTCGAGCGGATTCGAACCGCTGTAAGAGCTTTTGCAGAGCCCGGCCTAGCCACTCGGCCACGACGCCATTATTACTTGCAAAGGCAGGAATCTTTTAAGAGATGCAAATATAAAATATAAACTCGAACTTTATCAAATTAAATACAATTTATCTTTTTCCAACTATTGTTACGCTTACTTCAGAAACATCACCGCCAATTGGAGGGTTAACTTTAGCAACAGTTATATTAACAGTGCTTACCATTGAAATAGAAGTAAATATTCTGTCTACTATTCGTTTTCCAACATGTTCTAAAAGCTTGGATCGAATAGCCATTTCATCTTTCACTATTTTATTAAGCAAGACATAATCTACAGTATCCTGTAATTCGTCTGACTTCTGAGCTTTATTTAAATCAGCTCTAACCTTAAGATTTACTAGATAATCTGAACCTATTTGCCCTTCTTCCATCATACAACCATGGAAAGCATAAATTTTTATATTTTTTAGTCGTATCGTACTCATTTCAACTATTTTTGCATACCGCACTAGTTGTGGTATCGTATTAACTTCAACTTTAAACACAAAAGTAGAACTTATTAAAGGATAATTATGTCAAAAACAACAGAACCTCTTCATTTTATTGAACACATTATAGAAGAAGATTTAACTAACGGGATGCCGAAAGAAAATTTACGCTTTCGCTTTCCCCCAGAACCTAATGGGTTTTTACATATAGGCCACACAAAAGCTATTGGGATTAGTTTTGGATTAGGAGAAAAATATAACGCTCCTGTTAATCTTAGGTTCGATGATACCAACCCAGCAAAAGAAGAGCAGAAGTATGTAGATGCCATAAAAGAAGATATTGCTTGGATGGGTTATCAATGGGATAAAGAATTGTATTCTTCAGATTATTTTCAACAACTTTACGATTGGGCTATACTTTTAATAAAAGAAGGTAAGGCTTATGTAGATTCCCAATCTAGCGAGGATATGAGGCTTCAAAAGGGGACACCAACACAAGTGGGAACCAATAGCCCATTTCGCGATCGATCTGTGGAAGAAAACTTAGACTTATTCCAAAGAATGAAAGATGGAGAGTTTGATGAAGGAACCTATGTTCTTCGTGCTAAAATAGACATGGAAGATCCAAATATGTTAATGCGTGATCCGTTAATGTATAGAATATTAAAAAAATCACACCATAGAACAGGAGACGATTGGTGTATTTATCCGATGTATGATTGGACACACGGCGAAAGTGACTATATAGAACAAATTTCACACTCATTATGCTCTTTAGAGTTTAAACCCCATAGAAAGCTTTATAATTGGTTTAGAGATGAAGTTATTAATTACAGCTCTAAGAAATATCTAAATCCACCAAAACAACGTGAATTTGCTCGACTAAACCTAAGTTATACGATTATGAGCAAACGAAAATTGCTTAAACTGGTAGAAGAAAATATAGTTAATGGTTGGGACGATCCTAGAATGCCTACTATTTCTGGTTTACGAAGGAGAGGATATACTCCAGCTGCAATTAAAAAGTTTATCAGCGCTGTAGGGGTGGCAAAACGTGAAAATGTAATAGATGTTTCTTTATTAGAATTTTGTATTCGAGAGGATTTAAATAAGAAAGCACCTCGTGTAATGGCTGTTTTAAATCCTTTAAAACTGTCAATCACCAATTATCCTGAAGGAAAAGAAGAATGGTTTGAAACTGAAAACAACCCTGTTGTTGATGGAACCGGAATGCGTAAAGTGCCTTTTTCTAAAGAGCTTTTTATTGAAAAAGATGATTTTAAAGAAAAGGCTGGAGATGAATTCTTCAGATTAAGACTAGGTGGTGAAGTACGTTTAAAAAGCGCTTATATTATAAAAGCTGAAAACGTAGTTAAAGATGATCAAGGAAATATAATAGAAGTACAGTGCACGTATTCTAAGGATATATCTAAAAAAGTAAAAGGCACTTTGCATTGGGTGTCAATAAAACATGCTGTAAAAGTTGAAGTTAGGGAATACGATAGATTATTTATAGATAAAGCTCCAGACAATCATAAAGACAAGAGTTTTATGGAATTTATTAATCCTAATTCTTTAAAAGTAATTAACGCGTTTATTGAGCCTAGCTTATCTAAAGCTCAAATAGGAGAGCAGTACCAGTTTCAGCGTTTAGGTTATTTTAATGTGGATATTGATAGTACTTCTAAAAACATCGTATTTAATAAAACAGTTGGGTTGAAAGATTCCTGGGCCAAAAAGAATCCTATTCAAAAACAAGTAGTACAACAAAATAAACCTCAAATTTCACCTATAAATGAAATCATGAAATTTGGAAAAAAGTTCACAAAGTTCCCTACTGAAAAACAAGAAGAGGTAAAAGCTCAAATACAAGAACTAGCTAAAAAAATTACTTACGAAGAACTTCAACCTTTATTTGGAACAGCTGTGAAAAAAGCAGGAACCCGAATAGTTACGATGATTAGCTTAGGCGTTTTATTAAAAGACGGACAAGAAAGAAACGAAGAAATAAAAGAGTTCATCAACAAGGCTTTAGAAGATAAAAATGAAGTTTTGGTAAACGAAGCAAAAAACCTATAAACTAAAAAAGGATGTTTTTTTTAAAACATCCTTTTTAAAACTTCTTAATATTCAAAATCTTCTTTAGGAGGAGAATTTGGTTTTCTTTTCTTATTTACTATTCCTTTTGCTTCATTTTCTTTTTTCATTTCTTCTCCCAAAAGATTACTTGCAGCAAATGAAGTTATCATTTCATTTAACATATTAGATCCTGTTTGTGGATTATTAGGCATTAGTATTAAATTAGAATTGGTTTTTTCACCCAAGGATTGTAAAGTATCATAATGTTGTGTTACCACAATTAATGCTGATGCTTCTTGAGAGTTGATACCCACATTATTTAATACATCTACACTTTCTTCTAATCCACGTGCTATTTCACGACGTTGGTCTGCGATACCTTGCCCTTGCAGTCGTTTACTTTCGGCTTCAGCTCGAGCTTTAGCAACAATTTTTATACGCGATGCTTCTGCTTCATATTCTGCAGCGACTTTTTCACGTTCAGCTGCATTAATACGATTCATTGCTTCTTTTACCTGAACATCTGGGTCTATATCGGTTACTAAGGTTTTAATAATATCATAACCATAATTAATCATGGCTTCGTTTAATTCTCGTTTTACTGCTATAGCAATATTATCTTTTCTTTCAAAAACATCATCTAATTTCATTTTTGGAACTTCAGCACGAACCACATCAAACACATACGAAGTAATTTGATCATGTGGGCTTTGTAACTTATAAAAAGCATCGTAAACGTTTTCTCTTATTACTTGAAACTGAACTGATATTTTAAGCTTTACAAAAACGTCGTCCTTTGTTTTCGTTTCTACCATTACATCCAGTTGCTGAATTTTTAAATTTATTCTTCCTGCAATCCGCTGTACAATTGGAATTTTTAATTGCAAGCCTGAGGTTCGAATACTTGAAAATTTTCCAAAATTCTCAACAATAGCAGCAGTTTGTTGCTTTACCATAAAGAATACTTGAAACAATAAAAACAACCCTAAAACAATAAGGATGGGTAGGCCAATTAAATTACTCATAATATTTACAATTTTATTTAGTTATTACATTGTTGAAGATACGAAAATAAAGCTATTTTAGTCACCTTAAATACCCACTTAATTTATGAGTCTTAAAAAAATAATTTTCGTTATTCTTACATTTTTATTTATTCAACAAGCTTTTTCTCAACGAAATTTTGATCATTATAATCGACTTGGACTAACAGCTGGATATTCCCTTTTCGATATTTCAACATCAGATTTAACCACAAAACAGACTGGAGGACTTATGCTTGGGTTTACTACGCGTGGTGCTTTTAGAAATAACTTTGATTTGATTTATGGGCTTAATTTCCTTAACACTAAAGTTGAAGTTCTTGGAAGTAACCCTACATCATTTACTGACACTCAATATATAGAATACACGATACCGTCGGTTCAAATAAACTTTTTAGGAAGTTATAATATCATAAAACACCATTTAAGTCTAGAATTTGGACCCGTATTAAATGTTAATGGTAAAATGAAAGTAGATTCTGAAAGGTATGAAGATTATATTTTGGATGGATACGATACATTAAAAGCTACAGATATAGAAGACATCTCTCCAGTTAATTTCTTAGTAGCTGGTGGAATAACTGGAGGACTTGAGAGCTTTAGGGCCACTGTTCAATATCAATATGGCGTTACCAATATGTTGGGAAAACTAAACGATAAAGATTTAGAAAACACCGATTTTAAAGGAAATAGTAGTAACATAATCTTTGCATTGGTTGTGTATTTTTAGAAAGATTATACACTTTATCTAGCCCATATATTCTATTGCTTTTTCTATTCTAGAAATAGTTTCTTCCTTTCCTAAAATGGAAGCGATATCAAATACATCAGGTCCTTTCATTTCACCAACCAAAGCAAGTCGAAGTGGCATCATTACTTTTCCAAAACCCATTTCTTGAGCCGTAACCCACCCTTTTATTTTTTCTGAAATTTCTTTGGAAGAAAATCCATTTGTTTCCTTTAAAAGCGCTACTACCTTTTTTAGAATTTCAGGAGTATCTTCTTTAAATGCTTTTTTAGAAGCTTTTTCATTATATAATTCTGGAGCAATAAAAAAGAAATCGCCCAATTCCCATAAGTCTGAAACAAAAGTGGCGCGTTCTTTTAATAAACCTACAATTTTAATAAGTAGTTCATTGTCATTTCTAGTATAACGAGAAATCTCTTGAGATTCTTCGCCAATGCTCTGAATGACATCTAATTTATCATTTAAAATAGGAAAAAATAATTCAACCAACTCTTCATTGGATTGTTCTTGTAAATAATGGTTTTGAAACCATTTGGTTTTATCAGGGTCAAACTTAGCTCCTGCTTTATTAACTCTACTTAAATCGAAGGCTTCAATTAACGCATCTAAGCTAAATATTTCTTGCTCCGTACCAGGATTCCAACCTAATAATGCCAACATATTTATCACAGCTTCTGGTAAATAGCCATCTTCTCTATATCCCGAAAACAGATCTCCTTCTGCTGTTTTCCATTCTATCGGAAATACAGGAAAGCCCATTTTATCCCCATCTCGCTTGCTTAACTTTCCTTTCCCCACAGGCTTCATAATCAATGGTAAGTGTGCAAATTCTGGTGCGTTCCAACCTAATGAACTGTATAATAAAATGTGCAAAGCCATAGATGGCAACCATTCTTCACCACGAATTACATGGCTTATTTCCATAAGGTGGTCGTCAACAATATTCGCTAAATGATAAGTAGGCATCCCATCACTTTTAAACAAAACCTTATCATCTAAAACATTGGTGTCTATTTGAACATTCCCCCTAATAATATCTTTTAACTGAAGGATTTCGTTGATAGGTGTTTTAAATCGGATGACATAATTTTCACCAGCTTCGAGTTTGCTATTTACTTCTTCAGAAGAAAGCGCTAATGAATTGTTTAAACTTTTACGATTATGCCAATTATAAATAAATGTCTTTTTTTCTACCTCATATTCTTTTCGCATAGCATTAAGTTCCTCTGAAGTATCAAAAGCATAATAAGCGTTACCTGAAGCTATTAATTGATCTGCATATTCTTTATATAAGTGTTTGCGCTCACTTTGGCGATATGGCCCAAATTTACCCTCTTTATCAACGCCTTCATCAAAAGGAATGTTTAACCAGTTTAAGGCTTCTACAATATAGTTTTCAGCACCTTCTACATAGCGGGTTTGATCGGTATCTTCAATACGCAACACAAAATCGCCTCCGTGTTTTTTTGCAAACAAATAATTAAATAATGCGGTTCTTACTCCTCCAATATGTAATGGCCCTGTTGGACTCGGTGCAAAACGAACTCTGACTTTTTTCGACATGAAAATTATACTTTTATTAGGGCGCAAAGGTACAACTATGAACGTGCTTTTAAAAAACAGAACTTGGTTTAATTATTGTTACAAAAACATTAACAGGTTTTTAAAAAAGATTATAGTATTTTCGGTATAGTATTCAATAAAATATATGAGTAGTTTTTCTATCATCCAGCAAAAACTGGAGCAATTTATTAAAAAGTACTATATAAGCGAATTGATAAAAGGAGCAATTCTTTTTTTCGCCATAGGCCTCCTATATCTTTTAATCACTTTATTGGTAGAGCACTACTTATGGTTAGATTCCACTGGAAGAACCATTTTGTTTTGGTCCTTTGTTTTAGTTGAAACAGGACTGTTTTTACGATTTATTGCCTATCCTTTGTTAAAGATTTTCAATTTACAAAAAGGGATAAGTCATGAAGAGGCTTCTAAATTAATAGGAAATCATTTTCCTGAAGTTAGCGATAAGCTACTAAATGTAATTCAGTTAAATCAAAATCAGCGAGAATCGGAATTACTTTTAGCGAGTATCGATCAAAAATCTTCAGACTTACAGCCAATTCCTTTTAAACATGCCGTTAATCTCAGTAAAAACAGCAAGTATTTAAAGTATGCAGCAATACCTGTTATTATATTTTTACTTTTTAGTGCTTTAGGGGATAAAGATATATTTTCAAACAGCTATAAACGGGTTGTTAATTACGACACTGCTTATGAAGCACCAGCTCCATTTTCATTTATTCTTATCAATAATTCCTTAAGAGGATTAGAAAATAAAAGTTTTACACTAAAAATAAAAACTCAAGGAGAGGTTGTTCCAGAAAATGCGAGTATTACTTATAATAACGAAACGTATTATTTAATTGCCACATCACCAGGGTTATTTGAATTTACCTTTTTAAATCTTGAAGAACCCATAACCTTTAATTTAAAAGCTAATACAGTTATTTCTAAAAGCTACATTTTAGATGTTATTAAAACACCCGCTCTAGTTACTTTTGAAATGGCCTTAGATTATCCTTCCTATACTGGTAAAAAAGACGAAACACTTAATAGTACAGGGAATGCAATTATACCTGAAGGCACAAAAGTTCATTGGAAAATGAAAACAAAAAACACCGATGAGGTTTCTTTAAAAACAAAGGATAGCTCTTATCTTTTTACTTCAGAAAAAGAAGGATTTGTATTCGATAAAAGGGTATTTCGAAAGTTAGATTATGCAATTACAACCTCTAATAAAGAGTTAAAGGATTACGAAAACTTATCCTTTACACTTGGGGTTATTCGCGACGAATATCCAGAGATTAGTGTACAGTCCAAACAAGATAGTACTAGTAGTCAAAAAGTATATTTTTTAGGCAATGTTTCAGATGATTATGGGCTCACAAAATTACAATTGGTATATTTTCCTTTAGGGGAGGAAACGCTAAAAGAAACCATCAAATTACCACTGAATACTTCAAATTTTGATCAATTTGTATATGCTTTCCCTGGAGAAATCGAATTAAAGGAAGGGGTGTCTTACGAATATTATTTTGAGGTTTTTGATAATGATGCTATCCATAATTTTAAATCTAGTAAATCAGCGATATATTCCTTTAGAAAACTCACTAAAGATGAAATTGAAATGGAACAATTGCAACATCAAGAAAATACAATTAAAGGATTGGATAAGTCTCTGGAGAATATGAAAGAGCAAGATAAAAAACTGGAAGAACTCTCTAAAAATCAAAAAGAAAAGGAGGAGCTGAACTGGAATGATAAAAAGAAATTAGAAAACTTTATAAAGAAACAACAGCAGCAGGAAGAAATGATGAAAAATTTCTCTAAGGAATTAAAAGAGAATTTAGAAAACTTTCAACCAGAAAATGAAGAAGAAGACCCTTTTAAAGAAAAGCTTGAGGAACGATTTAAAGAAAACGAAGAACAATTAAAAGAAAACGAAAAACTACTAGAAGAATTAGAAAAGCTACAAGATAAAATTGAGAAAGAAGAGCTTACCGAAAAGTTGGAAAAATTAGCAAAGCAAAATAAGAACCAAGAAAAAAACTTAGAGCAATTAGTAGAGCTTACCAAGCGATATTATGTAGCTAAAAAAGCTGAAAAACTTGCAGAAGAGCTTGAGAGGTTAGCTGAAGAGCAAGAAAAACTTGCAGATGCTCCGGAGGAAGAAAACACTAAAGAAAAGCAAGAAGAAATTAATAAGAAGTTTGAGGAGTATAAGAAAGAAAAAGAAGAACTTCTAAAAGATAATAAAGATCTAAAAGAACCAATGGACATTCCAGATGATAAAAAAGAGGAGGAAGAGGTTCAAGAAGAACAGAAAAAAGCCACAGATAAATTAGAAGAGGAAAATAAACCTGGTGCATCTAAAAATCAAAAAAAAGCAGCTCAAAAAATGAAAAAAATGAGCGAGCAAATGGAAATGAAAATGAAAGCTGGGCAAATGGAATCTTTAGGCGAAGATTTAGAAATGTTACGACAAATTGTTGACAATTTAGTGGTGTTTTCTTTTGAGCAAGAAGATTTAATGGAAGACTTTAATACCATCGATTACGGGAACCCTCTTTTTGGAAAAAAATTAATAATTCAAAACGATTTAAAACAAAACTTCGAGCATATAGACGACAGTATCTTTGCACTTTCATTAAGACAACCTATGATGGGAGGGTTAATAAATAAATCCCTTACAAATGTTTTGTTCAATTTAGATAAAAGTTTAGAACGGCTTGCTGATAATAAATTGAGACAAGGAATTTCAAGCCAGCAATACACTATTACAGGCGCAAATGAACTAGCAATTCTTTTAAGTAATGTTTTAAGTAATTTGCAAAACCAGATGAGTATACCTAGTTCAGGAAAAGGAAGTGGAAAAGGCAAAGGAGAAGGCGAGGGCGAAGGTTTTCAGCTACCAGATATTATAGAAAAGCAGGAAGGCCTAAATAAGAAAATGGGGGAAGGAGTTAAAAAAGGAAAGAAAAGTGGTGAAAAAGGGGAAGGTGAAGGAGAGGGCCGGGGCGAAGGTCAAGGGGATGGTGATGGTTCAGGAGAAAATGGAAAAAACAGCAAAGGGAACAAAGATGGTGGAAAGGAAGGTGGCGAATCTGAAGGGCTTGGAGAGCAAATGAACGGAGAGCTTTATGAAATATATAAAGAACAACAAATGCTACGCCAACAATTAGAAAACAAACTTCGTCAGTTAGGTAACAAGGGAAATGCAAATAACTTACTGCGACAAATGGAAGAAATCGAACAGCAATTATTAGACAAAGGTTTCAATGAACAGACCTTGGAAAAAATGTTAAATTTAAAACATAAACTTCTAAAATTAGATAAAGCAACTTTTGAGCAAGGGCAGGAAATGAAACGGGAATCTAAAACAAATTTTTCAAATTTTAAAACCCCTTCTACTAATAATCCAGAGGAGATAAAAAAATATTTTAACACTACCGAAATATTAAACAGGGAGGCATTACCTTTGCAACAAGAATACAAGCAAAAGGTCCAAGAATATTTTAAAAAGAACAATGATTAATTTTTATTCTGAAAC
>CAJXYJ010000038.1 GCA_913063255.1 uncultured Flavobacteriales bacterium
AGCCGATGGAGGGACTCGAACCCACGACCTGCTGATTACAAATCAGCTGCTCTAGCCAGCTGAGCTACATCGGCTTTCGGCTTACTTTTTCGCAAAAAAAAGCCCGCTATTTCTAACGGACTGCAAATGTATATAAATTATCTTTTTAAAAAAACTTTTTTTTAAGAAATATTCTCAAGAAAATGTTCTTTGTTTCTGCTTCGTTCTCTTAAGCTGTCTTTCTAAGGCTTTTACGCATTCATCAGTACCTTCTTCAAAAGATTTAGATTCTTTTTTTACTATTAATTCATCTCCTGGAACACTTAATAATACATCAACGAGCTTATTTTCCTTTTCACTAGTCTTTTGAACCTTTAAAAAAACATCTGCAAATATGATTCGATCATAAAACATTTCCAACTTTAAAAGCCTATTTGTAATAAAATCAATAAGCTTTTGATCTGCAACAAAATTTGTTGTTTGTACATTTACTTTCATACTCTTGATTTAAGTTAATACTTATTTTGAATTCCTTGGGTGAGAATCTTGATATACTTGTTTTAATTTCGCTATACTATTATGTGTATAGACTTGTGTAGACGCCAAACTCGAATGCCCCAATAGCTCTTTTACCGCTTTTAAATCTGCTCCTTCATTTAAAAGATGTGTCGCAAAAGAATGTCGTAATATATGAGGACTCTTTTTTACTTTCTCAGAAGCCGTACTAAAATAAGAATTTATAATTCTGTAAACAAGAGTTTCGTAAACTTTAACTCCTTTTAAGGTCAAAAAAAGAAAACTAGAGTCTTTTATTGTATCGAGACTATCTCTTAAAAAAGTGTAATCTTTTATAGTTTCAATAACGGATGGTAACAGAGGTATTCTTCTTTCTTTATTTCTTTTACCTAACACTTTTATCGTTTGCTGAGATAAAGAAATATCCTTTATTTTTAAATTCACCAATTCTGTTCTTCGAATTCCTGTTGAATAAAATAACTCAACAATCAATTTATTTCGAACGCCATTAAAATCTTTTTCCTCTTTTAATAGGGCTAATACATTTTCAATTTCTTTTTCTGAAAAAGGAACCTGTATTTTTTTTGAAGTTTTTAATGACTTGTGTTTTGCTAAAGGACTTACTTCTATAGCACCTATTTTTAAAAGAAACTTATAATAGGTTTTTAGTGAAGAAATTTTACGGTTTACACTCTGATTAGACAAGCCATTATCAACTAGCTTAACAATCCAACTTCTGATTATTGAATAATGAATGGTTGTTATTTCTGAATAATCAAATTCATTGGCAGCAAACTCATAAAATTTTTTTAAATCATTTTTATATGCTATTACCGTATGAGAAGAATATTTTTTCTCTAAAGCAAGATAATCTATAAAGTTTTTAAAGGGCATAAAAAAAATCCGTTGAATAGTAAAAATACTAAAATTCAACGGATTTATATTCTATTAGATTCAAGAACAATTAAATTTCTTCTTGGTCTCTAAGATTTTGTATGTATTGAGCTTTTTGAACTTGTGCTCTTCTTTTTACGGAAGGCTTTGTAAACTGCTTTCTTTCTCGCAACTGGGTCTTTGTACCTGTACGATCGAACTTACGCTTAAAACGTTTTAGCGCTCTGTCTATATTTTCTCCTTCTTTTATTGGTATTATTAACATAACTCTTAACCTCCTCTCTTTTAGGTCGGCAAAGATAATTACAATTTTGGATATATAAAATTAGATGAAAGCTTTTTTTCTAAAAAATATTCACGTTATTCTTTAAACAACGTTGCTCGCTTACTTAAATCCTGAACTAGCTTTTCTTCTTCTTCACTTTCCAGTAATATATTATAGTTTTCCCAGAAGTTTTTATTATAAGGTCGTTGTAAAAATATATCTTCAGACCAAGTTTTTTGTAATTCTTCAGATATTAAATCTGTTTCTTGGATGATTTCGGTAAAAAGAATTTCTTGTACGGTGTAGTAAAATTGTTCCTCTTTTAACTTTTTCTTCTCTTCTTCAGTTATATATTTTTTATCAGAGGATCTGTCTCCAACATTAACTAGTTTTGGAGTTTCGTAATAATAATAATTAGGATACATTTTACCTTGATACTCCATATACGAAATAACCAATTTATGATTATTTAATGTACCAAGCAGACTTTTACTTCTTCTCTTTTGTTTTTCTGAAGATGCAATTAAATCGTATTCGATTCTCTTAATAGCAAAAGTATCCCAATAAATATAAATCCAACCTTTAGATTCAAATCCTTCATTGAAGATTCCTTCAGTATTTAATCCAACAAAATCTAAACCTCTTTTAATTTCGATTTTATAAAGTTTTCTTCCATTATCAACTAATATAGTATCTATATTAAATTGATGGCTTTCAAGAATATTCTCTCCAAACAAACCATTGGACATGTTTGAGTTTCTAATCAAGTTAAGTTTCCCTTTAAAAAGAAAATTCATACCGTTTACACGCTCATCATTCCATTTAATAGCTTCTACAAGTTTCGATGTTTCTATAGTATCTCTACGAAGTTGTTTCGACTTCATTTTAAAATTTTTAGAGGTACTCCTTAAATAGGAAGAATAAACAAACAAACTATCTATATCTCTTAAATCGTAACTTTTTCTATTTTCATCTACGTTAATTTTCAGATTGTCTTTAGCACCAGAAGCATAACTAGAATCATACAATGTAATGGCACTTTCAATAAGCCACTTGTATTCATTTTTATTTCGCTCTTTGTGCCTTAAAAAACCCTTTTGTAAAAAAGGCTGATCTGGTAAATTTTCGGGAAGTTCTTCAATTGCTCTTAATACAACATCATTTCCTGTTTTTGGCCTTGTCTCTGCTATAATTAAAATCTCATCTAAAGAAGCTATGTCTTCTTCCAGAAAGATATCTTCATCATTTACAAATTCACTAACGAGTATTTTAAAACTTTTATAGCCAATTGAAGAAATAACAAGAGTGTCGTTTTCTAATCTTTTCGGTACAGATAAAACAAATCTACCGTCTGTATTACTAATAGTACCAATGGTAGATTTATCTATATAAATGCTTGCATTCTCTAATGGTAAGTAAGTGATAAAATCAACTACTTTACTTTTTAAGTCCGTTTGAGAATAAGAGTTAATAGAAAATATTAATATGAAAAAACAAATAAAATAATTGAAATAGCTATGCTTCATTTTATATTATTAATGTTAAACAGCTATTCTATAGCTTTTATGTTGCCGGTTTATATCCTTTACCGTCTATGACCATTTTGGCAATTATTTCTCTAAGAATTTCTGAAGTTCCCCCTCCAATAGGTCCTAGCCTACTATCTCTAAATAGTCTAGCCATTGGATAGTCTTCCATATAGCCATAACCTCCTAATAATTGAAGACATTGGTACATCACATCGTCAGACATTTTAGTAGAAGTTAACTTAGCCATAGTCGCTTCCTTTACCACATACTCCCCATCATTCAATCTTTTGACAGTACTATAGTTAAAAGTTTTACAAACTTCAATCTCACTTGCCATTTGCGCTACATTATGTCGAAGAGCTTGAAACTCTGATATACTTTTCCCAAATGCGACTCTGTCTTTCATATATTGTATTGCATAATCTAAAGCAAATTCAGAACGCGCATGTGCATTAACAGCCATAACCAAACGTTCTAAAGCAAAATGCTGCATAATATAAGGAAAACCCATATTCTCTTCTCCCATTAAATTCTCAGCAGGTATTGTTACATTATCAAATGCAATTTCTGCCGTATCGCTTGCTCGCCAACCTAACTTATCTAATTTTGTAGAAGAAATACCAGGAGTATCTCTATCCATAACAAAAATACTGATTCCCTTTCCTCCTAATTCTGGAGAAGTTTTAGCAGCAACCACTAAATAATCACTATAAATACCATTGGTGATAAATGTTTTGGAACCATTAATAACATAGTTTCCATCTTCTTTTACTGCAGTTGTTCTCATACCAGAAACATCCGATCCTCCAAAAGGTTCTGTAATACAAAGACATCCTATTTTTTCACCTGTAATACTTGGTGCCAAATATTTTTCTTTTATATCGTGATTCCCTTCTTTATTTAGGTGCGTCATTGCTAAATAAGCATGTGCCCACATATTTGCTGCAAACCCAGCAGAATTTATTTTTTGAAGTTCTTCCAAAAAAATAACTGTATAAAATAAATCAAGATCTAATCCACCATATTTTTCAGGATAGTTAATTCCAAAAAAGCCCATCTCTCCCATTTTCTTCCAGATAAACCGTTCTACGGTTCCCGTCTCTTCCCATTTATTTATATGAGGCACTACTTCTTTCTGTAAAAAGTCTTTTAAACTTTTTCTAAAAAGCTCATGTTCCTCTGTAAAATACATATTATTCATATTTGTTTTTGATTGTTTTTTTTTTAGAATTTACTCCAAATAGAAGTATTTATTCAAGGGTCAAATATAGTTGAATTCTTGCTAACATTCTTAGAGACATACCCTCTATTATTTCTAGCTCTGAAAAGTCATTTATTCGTTCTCTAAGTATACGAAATTCCCATATTCGTTTGGCCAAATCGAAAGAGATTCCTGGTATCGTTGCAATATCAGAAGCTGATATAACATTGATATTCATTTTAATAATTTGCTTTGGGGTTTTTACCGTGAATTCATTTAAAGTTCGTTCTACAACTTGTTCATTTAAACCATACACATTATTTAATTGTGAGTCTGCAGTAAATCCTCCTAATTTTAAACGATAAGCTATTATACGTTTACTCAAAGCAGTTCCAATTCCACTTATTTTCTGAAGCTCTTCTTGTGTTGCTATATTAAGGTCTATTTTTTGTGCAAATGGCTTTTCTTTAAAACCTTTATTAATTTGTTTTTTAGGTTTTGGGTTGGTAACCCATTCTGGAAATTTAAAATATGGACTGATCACTTTTAAAAGAGAATCTGAAACTTTAGTAACTTTTTGAAAATCTTGAACTGAATTAATCCATTGATCTTTTGCTCTAAATTGAAGCAAGCGATCAATCTCTTTAGTCGACATCCCTAATGTATAGCCTTTAAAGTCAGTTATGAAATTAGGATTAAAGGGAAATATCTTCGGTTTTCTAGAAGCAATTTCTATTTGCCTTAAAGAATCTAACTCTTTTTGAAGAGAAATAATTTCAGGAGAATTGATATCTAATATATCTTCTTCTGAAAAATCTGTAAAATAATAGACGCTCAGCAAACCTATAATTAATGATATTAAAAACAAAATCCCATTTCGTTGTGATCTATTGAACACGAAATGGGATTTAATATTTTCCATCAGAATATAGTTTTATATTATTCTGGGGAGTTATTTATAAAAATACTTAAAATTTATGCCTTTTTAGCTCTTATAACTTTTAAATATTTATTTAATTCTTCTTTTACTTTAGGTGCTAAAAGAACAAGACCTATCATATTAGGTACCATCATTGCAAAAATCATTGCATCTGAAAACCCAATTACAGATCCTAAGCTTGCTGCAGATCCAATTACTACAAACACACAAAAAAGTAATTTGTATGCATATTCCATTTTTTTAGTTCTACCGAATAAATAAGCCCAACCCTGAAAACCATAGTATGACCAAGAAATCATTGTGCTAAAAGCAAATAAAACCACCGCTATTGTCAATACATAAGGAAACCATGATATAACAGATTCAAAAGCACCAGAGGTTAGTAATATTGCCTGAGCATCATTTAATGAAGCATTTTCAGCAACTACATTTCCTGTTATAATTAGCACTAATGCAGTCATTGTACAAACAACAACAGTATCAATGAATGGTTCTAATAAAGCCACCATACCCTCAGAAGCTGGATATTTTGTTTTTACTGCGGCATGTGCAATTGAAGCCGACCCTACACCTGCTTCATTTGAGAATGCAGCACGTCTAAACCCTTGAACTAGAACCCCTATGGCTCCACCCGCTACACCTTCTGGACTAAAAGCTCCATTAAAGATTTGAGCAAATGCATTTCCAATCATATCGTATTTTGCGATTAAAACAAATAAAGAGGCTGCAACATAAATAACGACCATAAATGGCACTATTTTATCGGTAACCTTTGCTATTTTTTTAATACCTCCAATTATAACAATACCAACAAGTATTGCCATGATTATTCCAAATAACCATCCTTTACCATGTAAAAAAGAAGTTTCGCCTCCTGTAATATTTTCAACTAATTGAAAGGCCTGGTTTACTTGGAACATATTTCCACCTCCAAAAGATCCACCAATAACAAAAACAGCAAAAACTGCTGCCAATACTTTCCCTAATTTACCAAGTCCTTTTGCCTTAAGCCCTTTAGTTAAATAATACATAGGTCCTCCATATACAGTTCCATCTTCAGCTATATCTCTGTATTTCACCCCTAAAGTACATTCAACAAATTTTGATGCCATCCCTAAGAATCCTGCAACTATCATCCAAAATGTTGCTCCTGCACCACCAATAGAAACAGCTATAGCAACACCGGCAATATTTCCTAAACCAACAGTGGCTGAAAGTGCAGCAGTTAAAGCTTGAAAGTGAGATACCTCTCCTTCGTGCCCTTCAATAGCAATAGTTTCTATATGATCTTCTCCCGCATTTAAATCCCCAGCACCAGTTAATGATTCATGATGATCTACATCATCGTATTTACCTCTAACTATATTTATAGAAGTAAAAAAACCTCTAAAATTGATAAGATTAAAATAGAAAGTAAAATAGGTAGCTCCAATAATTAATGGAAATAAAACCCAATATACTTGAACGGTATCACTAAATGGGATCTGATAAAAAATAATATTTACAAACCAACCTGTTGCATTTCCAAAAACTTGATCAATTTTTTGATCTAATCCTTGTTCTGTTGCGTCTTGTGCAAAAGTTAAAAAAGGAATTATAAAAGTAAAAAGGGAAAGAAGATATTTCTTCATAATTAGAGTTTAAGTTAAATTCTTAATGATGTCATTTTTCAGAGAAGCAAGAAACTAAAAAAAAACGGGACTTCAAATTTTTGTCAGTTAATTTGTTAAAGGGTTTTAAACATGGTATACCTTCTTCAATTTTTCAATTTGTTGAGGCCTTCCAATCAGAATAAGTTTAGATCCTCTTTTTAAAACCAAAGATGGTTCTGGGTTTACAATATACTCACCATCTGGTGTTTTATAACCAATTATAGAACAGCCTGTCTCTTTACGAAGATCTAAATCTTTAATCGCCATTTCTTTTCCTTCTGGACAAACTTTAGAAAATGGTACTTGTTCTACATTCATACTATCATCATCTCCAGAAACAGACAAGTTATCTAAAAACTCAATTAAATCTGGAGTTACCACTAAAGACGCCATATGATCTCCACCAATTCTATCTGGCATAATTACATTATTCGCTCCTGCCAATTTTAATTTTTTTAATGTGGTTTCTTCAGTTGCACGACTAATAATTTTCAAATTTTTATTAAGCTGTCTAGCTGATAAAACCACAAAGAGATTGTCTGCATCATTCGGTAAAGCACTTATTAGTGTAGAAGCTTTTTCAATACCAGCTTTTTTTAAGACTTCATCTTCGTTTGCATTACCCAAAACAAACGACACCAATTCACTATAGTATTTCTCTACTACTTCTTCATCTTTTTCAATAACAATAAAGGGTTGTTTATAAGCCAATAATTTATGAACTGCTTGTTGTCCATTTCTCCCGTAACCGCAAACTATTACATGATCATTCATCTTTCTTATTTTTTTTTCTACTCTCTTTTGTATTAAATTTCCAAGATTATTTCTACTTAATATATATTCACTGAAAACCGCTAAAGCATAACCCATAATAAATATGCTAGATACTATTAATCCCGAAGTAAATAATTTTTCCGCATTAGTTAGAGGCTCTACTTCTTTAAACCCTACTGTAGAAATAGTTATAATGGTCATATAAATAGCATCGACTATTGAAAAGCCAAATGCTAGTGTAAAAGTTATTGCTCCTGTTAAAAAAACTAATAACAAAAGTAAAACGGGGAAAACTATTTTTTTTTGAAAAAACTCTATCATAAATCAAAAACTGAAGATCTTTTAGTGTAAAATAAATCTTTTAAACGCAATAGAAAAGCCATAGTTATATATAAAGCGAATCCAATACCTATAGTTGCAAATGATAAATAAATAAAAAAAAGACGAACGTTTTTTGCTCTAATCCCAAGGCGATCTGCAAAACGAGAGCTTACATAAAAGCCATGTTTTTCAAAATAGTGGCGTATGGAATATACCATTTTTAACATAATGCAAAATAATAATTTTTAATAGAATTTATAGATTTATATTCTGATTTTAAAGTAAAATCTATTTTAATAATCAAACTTCAATAATTTTCAGATTACATTAAACAATAATCACTTATTAAATCATCAATTTCTCTTTAAAATAGAATTACCAACAGCACATTGCAGACACTTGTGTTTATTACAATATTCATTTTTTAATTGTAGTAAGCCTTGGGATTGCAAACTATTTGCAGCAACTGGGCGTAATTGATTGAACTTCTTTATAATAGAATTCTCTTCAGATGGAATAGTAGATGCTAAACTCATAATTTCTTCTGAAGCATCTTGTCCTGAAAATTTAGCATAACAATACTTTAAAGGTATAATCGTGTTTATTAATAATAAGTCTATAAACTTTTTAGTTAATCTTTTTTTCTTTTTCGTTGAACAAACTCCAAAATTATAATGTGCATCCCAATAATCATTTGCTGAAATAGCAAATATTGAATAATATTCATCTACACTATTAGTTTCTATAATTATTGAAAATAATGATTGTTTTTCAGTAAATAAAACTGATAATTGTGATAATCGTATTGTTGGGAAATTAGAGGGTCGTAATCTAAAATATTTAGGGGAATTAACCGAATTGTTATCTAAACCAAATTTATACTTTAAATATATATACTTACTTTTCAATAACTCAAAATAGGAATCTTCTTTATTCTCCTCAAAAAAACCAGCTTGACCAAAAAGCAAGGCTTCAATTTCTAAGCTATCATGATTGCATTTTTTAATGATAGAAAAATCTATAGATTGGGCAATGCTAAAAAAGGATTCTCCATTTACTTTTAGACCAAAATTTTTACAAAGCAATTTAAACAACAATTCTTCCCAGTGATTGTTTGAGGATTTCAATTCCTTTTCAAATAATAAAGATTTTACTTGTAAACGTTCCAAATACAATCGATCCAACCAATTATTAATTAAAAAGGAGTCCATATTAGGGAAATCGTTTTCACAATTAATCCACAACTGTTTTTTTGAAAATAAGTGATGATAATTTTTTAGAACACTTACCTCCAATAACGATTTTAATTCTAAAGTAGGTATTATAGAATTATCTTTTCTAAAAATATCGGCATTATAATCCCAAACTACGTGTAATATAACATTATCGTAATTTATATCTTTTTCATGGTGATGTGTATACCAATCACTCGACTGTATATGGATTTCAATATTTCCAGCCCAAAGTTGATCGCCTATCGATACTTGAGCATTAAAAAAATCTGGACCAGAGTTTAAATTATGTTCCCCTACTTTAACAATAATTAAATTAGCTCCACTAGTGGTTATAAGTTTCTGAACATTAAATTTCTGATACTTCCACACATAATGTAGAAAATCTTCTTTCATGAGTTAAGAATTCACAGGGAGAAATAAAAGGGATTCTCAAATTTAAGAAAAAGCATTGGCAATTGCCATAAAACTTTTTGCATTTAATGCTGCTCCCCCAATAAGTCCTCCATCCACATCAGGATTTGAAAATATTTCTTTAGCGTTTTCAGGTTTTACACTTCCACCATAAAGTATGGATATACTATCTGCAACATCAAAGTTATATTGATCGCTTATTAAACGTCTAATAAAATGATGCATTTGTTGTGCTTGTTCTGGAGATGCAGTTTCTCCTGTGCCAATAGCCCAAACAGGCTCGTATGCTAGTACAATCGAATCCCAGCTTTCTTCTGGTAAATGAAAAAGCGCATTTCTTATCTGATTTTCAACAACTGTAAACTGATCTCCAGATTTTCGATCCTCCAATTTTTCGCCAAAACAAAAAATAATTCTCATCTTGTTTTGCAAACCAGAATCTACTTTTTGTTTTAGCAATACATTATCTTCATTAAAATACTCCCGACGTTCACTATGTCCAATAATTACAGTTTTAACACCAATAGATTTAAGCATCGTTCCTGAAATTTCTCCAGTGTAAGCACCATTTTCTGCAAAATGCATATTTTGTGCTATTACTTCAATTTCAGAATTTTTTAAACTTTCTGAAGCAGTTAATAGATTAGTAAAAGTAGGCGCAATCATAACCTCAGTATCGGAAGCTTTAACTTCTCCTTTTAACTCTGAAATCAATGTTTTTGTTTCAGCCAAATCTTTATTCATTTTCCAGTTTCCTGCTACTATATTTTTTCTCATAATATTATCCCAACTTGATTGAGACATCTCTTTTAATTAAATTTTTAATTTTTTAATGCTTCAACTATTCTTTCATCATCCGCTTTTATGGCTTTGAATAAAACTATTTCTCCATCTGGGTTAATCACCATATATCTTGGAATCCAATCTAAATCTATACTCGAACAAAAGCCACCTTTCCAGCCAGATTTAATATAATAATGCTCTCCTTTAACATTAAAGGTTTTTATAGCTTTTTCCCATTTTTCGATAGATTTATCTAAAGAAAGATACAAAAACACTACATTTTTGTTCTTTTTCTGCATTTTCCTAACTTTTGGCATACCCTTTATACAATCACTACACCATCCTGCCCAAATATCAATAAATATTGTTTTACCCTTATGAATATCTAATATCTCAAAAAAAGTAATTTCTGTTTCTTCAGTAGTTAAGAACACATCATTTAACGCTTCTGTACTAAATGTGTTTTCTTGTGCTTTTACTGAAAACACAGCAAAAGCAAAGGTGATTAATAGTAAATATTTTTTCATATTTATTAATTTCTTTATTATCGATTTAGGTTACAAAACAAATAAGTATTTCAATTCCTAATTTTCGGATCCAACCATCCATAGATTACGTCCACAAAAATATTAATTATAATAAATAAAGTTGCAATTACAATTACTGCTCCCATAATTATAGGCAAATCCAATGTATTTAAAGCATCTACTATTTCTTTTCCTAAACCATTCCAACCAAATATATATTCTACAAAAACAGCTCCAGCTAACATAGAAGCAAACCATCCCGAAATTGCAGTTACCACAGGATTAAGTGCATTCTTTAATGCGTGCTTTCTAATTATTGTAAATAATGTTAATCCTTTTGCTTTAGCTGTTCGAATGTAATCTGTGCCCATGACTTCCAACAAAGAATTCCGCATTAATTGACTCACGACAGCCAATGGTCGAATTCCTAAAACTATAGCTGGCAAAATTAAATTTTTCCATTGTATATACTTACCATTTCCAAAATCGTCTACTTCATAAAGACTACCAGTCATATTTAGTCCGGTGTATTCATGCAATAAAAACCCAAATAACCAAGCAAAGATTATTGCGCTAAAGAAAGAAGGGACACTCATTCCTATGGTACTTAATAATTGAATGATTTTGTCTAACCATCCATCTTTAAACATAGCAGAAATAATTCCTAAAAGCACTCCTAAAAGCATGGCTATAAAAATTGCTGAAATTGCCAATATCACAGTATTAGGTAAAGTTTCTGAAATTACTGAGCTTACTTTTTTTCCATTTTTCTGAAAAGATTCTCGTAAATATGGAAATTTAAATACAACGTTTGTTTCAGCAATTGAAAATAATTTTATATCGGTGTATTTTAACTTTGACAAATATGTATAATCCTCTGGATTACTACTATGGAAAGACAAAGGTGACAAATCGTTTAAGTAATACAAATACTGTTGGCTGACAGGCTTATCAAATCCATACTTTTTTTTAACAATAGCAACTTGATCTGCGGTTTCATTCTGACCTAACATCATGCGAGCTGGATCACCTGGAAGGATTGTAAATAAAAAAAAGATAACGGTTATTACTCCAAAAAGGGTGAGTATTGCATATCCTATTTTTTGAAGTAAATACCCTAGCACTATTTATTCTATTTTAATGGTTTTAACTTTAATTCCTCTGAATCGTTCCAATGTAGTTTCTGTAAAATCGTTCCTTTTTGCAATTCCATAATGGAAGGATTACTACGAATAATTGTTTTTAATGCGGTCTCATCACAAAAATAAAACTCGAAATTAAGTTGAAATTCTTCAGCTAAAGCTTCGGTTACTTCTTTACTTGAAGCTGAAAGTCCAATAACTTGATATCCTTCTTTAATTGCAGTATCCGTTATTCTTTTAATAGGAACAAATCCTTCTTTTTCGCTATTGCTTAAACTATAAGCAACAATAACTATTAAGTTTTCTTCTTCTAAAAATACGGAAGTAAAATCCTCTCCATCCCTTTCCATGGTAAAATCATGAATGGGAGGTTCATATCCTTTTTGAAGCATCACGGTCTCTACGGTATAATCTCCTTCTTCAGTTGGAAAATCACCAAGAGTAATCACAGTCTTCTCAATACCATTATTATTAAAAGTCCAATGGTATTCAAAAATAGGTTTTGGTGCATTTGGTGGATAAGCCATTCCTTCTGTAATATTTGCTTCAATTTTATAAGGTCTAAAATCGATTAATGGAAGGTGTTGTAAAACATGATAGCCTAAAAACATACAACCTATAAAAGAAACATACACTATAACCTTCCTTCCGTTACTCGTGAATAAAGGTTTTATATCTGCTCTCCCAAAATAAATAATTAATAGTAAAATTAGCAATACAACATCCTTAGTAAAAGATTCCCAAGGTGTTAGTTTTACAGCATCACCAAAACATCCACAATCGGTTACTTTATTAAAAAATGCAGAATAAAAAGTAAGAAAGGTGAAAAAAACAATCATTAATAAAGAACTCCAAATCGTAAACTTTTTTGCATATCCTATAAGGAGCATTACTCCAAGCATTACTTCAAAAATCACTATGAATATAGCTATTGCTAGTGTGAATGGTATAAATATTTCTAAGTTTAGAACATCTGGTGCAAAGTAATCTTTAAGCTTAAATGAAAATCCTACAGGATCATTCAATTTTATTAAACCACTAATAATAAATAATACTCCAACAAATATTCTAGAAAATGTAACTATATATTTCATATTTATCTCAATTAAATTCTCCCCTTGAGGGGAGATTAAGAGGGGTGTTTTACAATTTTAGAAACACCCCTAAAGTCCCCTCAAGGGGACAAAACACTTTTTCAACTTTCCTCTAGGAGAATTAATGCAAAAACAGCATAATTAATCATATCTTGATAATTAGCATCAATCCCTTCAGAAACTAATGTTTTCCCTTTATTATCTTCAATTTGTTTTACTCGAAGAAGCTTTTGCAATATTAAATCTGTAAGGGAACTAATTCTCATATCTCGCCATGCCTCACCATAATCATGATTTTTATCCATCATTAATTGCTTGGTTTCAGCTACATGTTTATCATATTCATCTGTAGCCTTTTCCAGAGATAAATCTGGTTGTTCAACCACTCCTTTTTCCAATTGAATCAAAGCCATAATGGAATAATTTATTATCCCCACAAACTCACTCGCTTGCCCTTCGTCTACTTTCTGTACATCATTTTGTTGCAAACCACGGATCCTTTGGGTTTTAATAAATATCTGGTCGGTTAATGATGGAAGTCTCAATATACGCCAAGCGCTTCCGTAATCTTTCATTTTATTGATAAACAAGCTTCTACAAGTATCAATTATAGTATCAAACTGTTTTGAAGTATTTGGCATTAGTTCTGTAAGATTTTCCGTAAATTTCGCTTAAATAAATCAATTTAAAAAATTGAAATCAATTAATTGTAAAGGAAAGCTTATCGATTTATCAACACCCAAAGTAATGGGCATCTTAAATCTTACTCCAGATTCATTTTATGATGGCGGAAAATTAACTTCGGAAAAAGATATTGTTTCACAAGCTGAAAAAATGTTAAGTGATGGCGCTACTTTTCTAGATTTAGGAGGATATAGCTCAAGACCTGGCGCAAAATTTGTTTCAGAAGAAGAAGAATTAAAAAGAGTTTTACCAGTAGTTTCTCTTATCCTAAAAGAATTTCCAAACACACTTATATCTATTGACACTTTTAGAAGTAATATCGCAGAACAGTGTATAGAAAATGGGGCTGCATTAATAAATGACATTTCTGCAGGAAATATGGACGATAAAATGTTTGAGACTATAGCAAATTTGCAAGTCCCTTTTATTATGATGCATATGAATGGTAATCCCGAAACCATGATGCAAAACACAGAATATAAAGACATCATCAAAGACTTACTGTTTTATTTTTCTGAAAAAATCGCAAAAGCAATATCCTACGGAATTAATGATTTGCTTGTTGATTTAGGGTTTGGATTCTCAAAAACCATGAATCAAAACTTTGAATTACTATCAAAATTAGAACTCTTCAAAAATCTTGATGTACCAATGCTAGTTGGCATTTCAAGAAAATCTATGGTTTATAAATCTCTAGATATTTCTCCAAAAGATGCTCTTAATGGCACCTCCTCTTTACATACAATAGCATTATATAAAGGTGCTTCTATTCTACGTGTTCACGATGTAAAAGAAGCTATTGAATGTATAAAATTGACACAAAATTTGAAGTCTCATTGATTTAAAGTACTTTTACAAAAAGCCTATATCCCTTGGAATTTTTAGACATTAGAATCATAGACGTTGTAGACATAGTCCTCGTTGCTTTCCTATTATATTATACCTACAAACTTATTAAAGGTACTGTTGCCATTAATATTTTTATTGGCATTGTTATTCTATATGCCATCTGGAAAATTACCGAATTTCTAGATATGGAAATGCTTAGTAAAATATTAGGTGGATTTTTAGGAATTGGAATGATAGCCCTCGTTGTAGTATTTCAACAAGAGATTAGACGATTTTTATTAATGATAGGATCTACAAATTTTAGTGCTCGTAGAAAATTTATAAAACAATTTAAGTCAAGTGAAATAGATCTAATAACAAATGTTGAAGCAATTATAAAGGCTTGTGAGAAAATGGGGAAATCTAAAACTGGAGCTCTTATTGTTTTTAAACGCAATAATAGTTTGGATTTTGTAAAAAATACTGGTGATGAAATGAATATTGAAATCAATCAACCGATCATTGAAAGCATCTTTTTTAAGAACAGCCCACTTCATGACGGAGCAATTATTATAGAAGAAAATACTATTAACGCCACAAGAGTAATTTTACCTGTGTCAAACGACCTTGAAATCCCACAACGATTTGGACTTCGGCATAGAGCTGCAGTTAGTATAACTGAAAAAACGGATGCTGTTTGTATAGCCGTTTCTGAAGAAAATGGTCAAATTTCTTATTTAAAAGAAGGGGATTTTGTGCTTTTTGAAAATCTTGAAGAACTAACAAAACTTCTGGAAAATGATTTAAGCAACTAATATTAAATAGCTTCTTTTTCTAAAAACTGAACTTCGTAAAGGTTTTTATAATACCCATTTTCTTTTTCAAGAAGTTCTTTATGAGATCCCATTTCAACAACTTTACCTGCATCCATAACTATTATCTTATCTGCATTTTTTACTGTCGCTAATCTATGTGCGATAACAATAGAAGTTCGTCCTTTAGTTATTTTTTCAGTAGCAGTTTGTATCATTTCTTCTGAATAAGAATCTACAGAAGAAGTAGCTTCATCTAAAATTAATATACTAGGCTTACTAACATAGGCACGTAAAAATGCTAATAATTGTCTTTGCCCAGAAGACAACATTACTCCTCTTTCTTTTACATTATAATGATAACCATTAGGTAAGGAACTAATAAATTTATGAACCCCAATTTCTTTAGCTGCTGCGATAACTTGTTCTTCAGAAATATTGGGATTGTTTAGTGTTATGTTATTTAATATAGAATCGGCAAATAAAAACACATCTTGAAGCACAACTGCAATATGACTTCGTAAAGATTTTAAAGTGTAGTCATTAATGTTAGACCCATCGATATTGATTTCACCACTATTAATTTCGTAAAAACGGGATAATAAATTAATAATAGTCGATTTCCCTGCTCCTGTAGCACCTACAATTGCAACGGTTTCTCCAGGTTGTACCGCAAAAGAAATTCCTTTTATTATTTCCTCCCCTTCTATATAACTAAACCGCACATTATTAAAATCAATAAACCCATTGGTATCTGACAATAATTTTGTTCCAGAATCGTCAATATGAGATTTGGTATCTAAAATTTCAAACACTCGTCGGGCAGCAACCATTCCCATTTGAAGTGTATTAAACTTATCGGCAATTTGTCTTAAAGGTCTAAACAACATTTGTGACAATATTATAAATGAAGTTATAATACCAAGGGTGATACTACCTCCAGCAATAACATTAAGGCCTCCATACCAGACTACAAATCCAATAGCAATAGAGGAAGCAATTTCTGCAATTGGAAAAAATATCGAATTATACCAAACCGTTTTTACCCAAGCCTTTTTATGCTTTTCATTTATTTCTTTAAAATGTTTGTATTCTGTTTCTTCTCGTGTAAATATTTGTACGATTTTCATTCCCGTTATCCGTTCTTGTACAAAAGAATTTAAATTGGAAACCTGATTTCTTACATCTTCAAAAGCAACTTTCATCGCCTTCTGAAAAACTCTCGTCGCATATAAAATTATTGGTAAAATTGCCAATACAATTAATGCCAATTGCCAACTTTTATAAAACATAAAACCAACAATAACCAGCATTTTCAGTAAGTCACTAATTATCATAAACAAACCCTGACTAAAGATACTAGAAATCGTTTCTATATCATTTACAGCTCTTGTAGTTAGTTTCCCCACAGCACTGGTATCGTAATATTTTAGTTTAAAGCTCAACATTAATTCAAAGAGTTTTACTCGAATATCTCTAATAACGTTTTGCCCTAACCAATTTGCCAAATAAATAAAGGTAAGCATCAATAGTGTTTCAATAAAAATCAAACCAACCATTAAGCTGATGTAAAAAACTAAGTTTTCACTATCTTTTGGAACTATGGATTCATCAATAGTAATTTGCAATAATTCTGGCTGAACTACCCCTAAAATTGACATGGCTATTGCTGCAAATGCCACATAATAGAAGGTTAAACGATAGGCATTAGTGTAACCTAATAATCGTTTAAATAAACTAAAATCGAATGCCTTACCAGATGCTGCCATAATATTCCCTGCGTAGGCAGGGATCTCAATTAATTAATATTTTATATTTTCTGAATATAATACTTTAGTTAAATAAAGTCCTTTAGCTGGAGCAGATGTCCCAGCCTTACTCCTATTTTTACTTTTTATAATTTCATGAAAATCCTCTAGACTAGTTTTTTCAAAACCAACATCTAATAGAGTTCCTACAATCGCTCTTACCATATTACGTAAAAAACGATCTGCTGAAATTGTAAAAACTAATTGAGAGTTTTCATTTTTCCAAAATGCTTTTTCAATCTTACAATTATACGTTTTTACTTCGGTATTAGTTCTTGAAAAGCATTGAAAATCCTTATAGTTCAATAACTCTTTTGCTGCATTATTCATTAAATCTATATTCGGAATATAATGAATAAGATGTGCGAAGTCTTCAGAAAAGGGATCCTTTTTAAAAGTGATTTTATATTCATATTCCCTTTCTAAAGCATTAAATCTAGTATGCGCATCTTCTTTTACTCTAAATATGTCTTGTACAGAAATATCTTTAGGCAGTAAAGAATTAAGCTTAAATCTAAGTTCCCTTAGTTCTTTAATTTCTTCAAAATCAAAATGAGCAAACAACTGCTTTGCATGTACACCTGCATCTGTTCTTCCTGCGCCAGTAACTTTAATTTCTTTCCGAAGAATAGTCGTCATCGTTTTTTCCAAGACTTCTTGTACGGTAATTGCATCTGGTTGAATTTGCCAACCATGGTAGTTTTTTCCCTTATAAGCTATCTCTATAAAATATCGCAAAGAATCTTGTATTTTTGACGTTGCACAACATCATATGATGTGAATTGCAAAGGTCAAAGATACATAAAGTGAAAAGCATCTAACGAAAAGTTTGCTTTCTCTTAACATTATTATATTATCCAAATTAATGAAGAAAATTCTTCTACTTTCAGATACTCATAGTCATATAGATGACAGCATATTAAAATACATAAAACAAGCCGATGAAGTTTGGCATGCGGGTGATATTGGAGATTTAGTGGTAACCGATACCATAAAAAAGTTAAAGCCGCTTAGAGCAGTTTATGGCAATATTGACAATGCGGAAGCACGTGGAGAATTTCCCCTAAACAACCGTTTTATGTGTGAAGAAGTTGACGTTTGGATTACTCATATTGGAGGCTACCCAGGAAGGTACAATCCAGCCATTCGAAATAATATACAGAATAACCCTCCACAATTATTTATCACAGGACATTCTCATATTTTAAAAGTAATGAACGATAAAAAATTAGGATTGCTCCATATGAATCCTGGTGCTATCGGAAAATCAGGCTTTCATAAAGTGAGAACCATGTTACGATTTGAGATTAATGGAAAGAAAATTGAAAATTTGGAGGTGATTGAAATTGAGAGATGATTTAATTATATTTAAAAACTATTACATATACAATAAAATTAATACTTGCAATGAATTTTAATAAACACCTACTTTTACTAATTTCAATACTATTTTCTATTAACAGTTTCTCTCAAAATCAGTTTTTAGATTATATCGTAAAGCAAAATAATGATACCATTTATGGAACATTTAGAAGTTTAGATAATATTGCGTTTTTTGAGAAAAATATTGACCCAAAACATCCTAAAGTTAAATTCCGAAGTCATAAAATGAAAAAAAATAAAATCAATAAGACATAATGACGAAATATACATTAATATAAAGCCGCAAGGTGGTGATGGAATATATTCCAATAAGACTGAAGATGATAAAGATTTAAATATAGATGAGAATAAAGTTATAAAACACAGTAATGGTTTCATAAATATTCAAGAAAAATTACCTGACTATATTGTAACCATAAAAAACTATACAGTTTTTGGAGATATTATAGATTCAAATTTTAGAGATTTATATTTATTAGATAAATCAAATGAGAAAATAAAAATTAAAAAAACAAGCATTAAAGCTTATAGATTTCAAAATGAGATTTATGAATTTAAAGAAAAAAAGAGAGCGTTTCTAAATGATAATAAAGGTGACTACTTGAGATTAGTAATTGAAGGAAAACTAAAACTTTATGAATATTTAAATAAATATAATAATGATCAATTCTATCCTGGAAGCATTTCAAATAAATATTTATTATACTATTTCATTGAAATAGAAAACGAATTAATATTAATCAACGATATCAATTACACAAAAATATTAGCAAATATATTATCAGAAAACCAATCCTTAGTCTCTAAAATATTAAACGATGAATATAAAGCTAAAAACATTTATTTAATTGTAAAATACTTTAATGAAAGTGAATGAAATTTATACAGAAGTGATTCAATTATAAAAACAAAAACCCTAAAAGATGGCATTCTTTTAGGGTCTTGCACTAATATACTAAGATTTGTGGTTTAGCGTAACCGATCCACAGATTTTACGAGGTCCTCATCCCTTTTTATGGCCTTATTGGCCATGACTAAAAAAA
>CAJXYJ010000039.1 GCA_913063255.1 uncultured Flavobacteriales bacterium
ACATGTTAAATGCTAGTTGGAAAAACTTACTACTTCATTTAAAGTTTCTTAACAAAAGAAACCCAGAATAGGCGCCCTATATTTTTTTCATTATTTAATTTAAATCAACTAATAAAAAAATTATGCCACGTTATCATACACTAGGTAAAATACCACATAAAAGACATACCACATTTAAAAAACCTGATGGCAGTTTATACCAAGAAGAACTTTTTGGTACTGCAGGTTTTGCTGGAATGTCATCGTTAATATATCATTTACATCCTCCTACAGTTGTTTCAGAAATTAAACGAGGAAAAGATGTATCGCCAAAAATTGCGATTGATAAAAACATGAAGGCTTTGAGTTTTAAAGGATTTTCTTTAAAACCAGAACAAGATTTCTTAGACAGTAGAAAAACATTATTCGTAAATAATGATTTACATATTGGCTTAGCAGCACCTAAAGAGTTCTCGAAAGATTATTTCTATAGAAATTCTGATGCAGACGAAATGCTATTTATCCATGTGGGTTCTGGAAAATTAAGAACCATGTATGGAAATATAGATTTTAAATATGGAGATTACTTAATTATTCCAAGAGGGACTACCTATCAAATAGATTTTGACACCCAAGAAAATAGAATTCTTTATATAGAATCTTTTAGTCCAATTGTAACACCAAATCGTTATAGAAATAATTTTGGGCAAATGTTAGAACACTCTCCTTTTTGTGAACGTGATTTTAGATTGCCTACAGATTTAACCACTCATGACGAACAAGGAGAATTTAGAATTATTTCTAAAAAGCAGGGAGTGATTTGGGAATATACGCATTCTAACCATCCTTTTGATGTTGTTGGCTGGGACGGATTTCATTACCCCTATGCATTTTCAATTCACGATTTTGAACCCATTACGGGAAGAATTCATATGCCTCCTCCAATTCATCAACAATGGGAAGCTGCTGGTTTTGTAGTATGTAGTTTTGTGCCAAGAATGTACGATTACCATCCAGAATCAATACCTGCCCCTTACCATCATTCAAATATAGATTCTGAAGAATTATTATATTATGTAGATGGGGATTTTATGAGTAGAAATAATATAGAAAAAGGACAAATTACATTGCATCCTGGTGGGATTCCTCATGGGCCACATCCTGGAGCAATAGAGAGAAGTGTTGGTAAAAAAGAAACTGGAGAATTAGCGGTTATGATCGACCCATTTAATCCAGTTATGATTACAGAAGAAGCACTAAATTTAGAAGTAGACGATTATTATAAATCTTGGATTAAATAAAAATCCTAGATATTAAAAAGCAATATTATGAGTAAAGAAGTAAAATCAGTAAACTACGGTTTAGAAAAAATATTTGATGGGGCACAAGATTTTTTACCCCTTCTAGGAACAGATTATGTAGAGTTTTACGTGGGTAACGCAAAACAATCTGCACATTTTTATAAAACAGCATTTGGATTTCAATCCTATGCGTATAAAGGGCTTGAAACGGGATCTAAAGACAGTGTAAGTTATGCCTTAAAACAGGATAAAATTGTTTTAATTTTAACCACACCCTTAAATAGTAAATCCCCGATTAATGATCACTTAGTAAAACATGGAGATGGAGTTAAAGTGATAGCTCTATGGGTAGAAGATGCAAGAAAGGCTTACCAAGAAACCACAAGTAGAGGGGCAAAATCGTATATGGAACCTATTGTTGAAAAAGACGAGTTTGGTGAAGTTATAAGAGCAGGAATCTATACTTATGGTGAAACGGTCCATATGTTTGTAGAACGTAAAAATTATAAAGGAAACTTTTTGCCAAGTTTTGTGCCATGGGAATCCGATTATAATCCTGAGCCAGTTGGTCTAAAATTTATTGACCATATGGTTGGAAATGTTGGTTGGGGACAAATGAATAAATGGGTAAAATGGTATGAAGATGTTATGGGATTTGTGAATTTCTTGTCTTTTGATGATAAACAAATACATACCGAATATTCAGCTTTAATGAGTAAGGTGATGAGTAATGGGAATGGTCGTATTAAATTTCCTATCAACGAACCTGCAAAAGCAGCAAAGAAATCTCAAATTGAAGAATATCTAGACTTTTATGAAGATTCTGGAGTACAGCATTTAGCATTAACAACAGATGATATCATTGGAACAGTAGCAAAATTAAAAGCTAGAGGAATCGAATTTTTACCACCTCCACCTCAAGCCTATTACGATGAAATTCCAGGAAGATTAGGAGTGCATATGGATATGATGAAGGAAGATATTAAAGAACTTCAAAAACTGTCGATTTTGGTTGATGCTGATGAAGAAGGGTATTTACTTCAGATATTTACAAAACCGGTAGAAGACAGACCTACTTTATTTTTCGAAATCATTCAAAGAATGGGAGCTCAAGGATTTGGAGCAGGTAACTTTAAAGCCTTGTTCGAATCTATTGAAAGAGAACAAGCAAAAAGAGGAACTCTATAATTTATAACGTAACAAAAACAAAACGCTATCGACTAAAAAGATAGCGTTTGTTTTTTAGAATAAAATCTAATAATTTATTTATAAATACCAATTCCTATAAATGAAAAACCTTCTTGTTTTACTTATCTTTTTTTTTAATGTTGTTTTACTTTCAGCACAAAAAAAAGCATATGGTGAAGGAGAATGGTTGAATTTTAGAGTCCATTATGGATTAATAACAGCAGGGTCAGCGACACTTGAAATAACGAAAGAAGAATTAAACGGCAAACAAGTATATCATATTAAAGGTTTTGGTGAAACTTCCGGAATGACCAGTTGGTTTTTTCCTGTGGAAGACGATTATCAATCGTATATAGATGTAGAAAAAGACATTCCTTATCGTTTTATCAGAAAAATTAATGAGGGTGGGCATACAAAAGATATTCAGATAGATTTTGATCATACCAAATTAGAAGCAACGATAAACGACAAAAAACACGATTCTTTAAGAGTAGTTTCTTTTCCTGAAGATGCTCAAGATATGGTTTCTGCTTTTTATTATTTGCGCAATAATTTAGAGGTCAAAAACATTAAAGATGGAGATGAGATTTTACTGGATATGTTTTTTGATAGAGAGAATTATAAATTTAAACTCAAATTTTTAGGAAGAGAAATAATAGATACTGAATTTGGGAAAGTGGCTTGTTTAGTATTTCGCCCTTATGTGCAATCGGGACGTGTTTTTAAAGAAAAGGAAAGTCTAACTTTGTGGGTAAGTGATGATGATAATAAAATACCCATAGTAATAAAAGCAGATTTAATGGTCGGGTCGTTAAAAGCTACCCTAATTCAATTTAAAGGATTACAACATTCATTTAAAATAATAGTAGATTAATTATGGAAGATCAGTCAAAGAGGGAAGAGCTCTTAAAACAATTAGAAAATAAATTTGGAGAAATTGGTCAAGATTTAGACACGCATTTAGAAGGTCTTCTATACAGTGAGCCAATGACGTATTGGGATTATGTACAAACAGATGCATTATTAAACCTTCAAACACAAAGAACAACATTGCCAGATGAAATGGTGTTTATTATGTATCATCAGGTAAATGAATTGCTTTTTAAAATGATTTTATGGGAGATTGAGCAAGTAGCACATCATAAAGACCTTACTGCTGAATTCTTCTCTTCAAGATTAATGAGAGTAAGTAGGTATTTCGATATGTTGACTTCTTCATTTGCTATTATGCAAGAAGGAATGGATGTGGAACAATATTTAAAATTCAGAAATACATTAACCCCAGCTAGTGGTTTTCAAAGTGCACAATATAGATTAATTGAATTTGCTTCCACAGATCTTATAAATTTAATTGATGCTCGATTTAGAGATACTATAGACAGAAACACACCTTACGAGCATGCCTTAGATCATTTATATTGGCAAGCTGCAGGTAAAGACTTCGTAACAGGTGAAAAATCATATCTTCTATCTGCTTTTGAAGATAAATATAAAAACGAATTTATTGCTTTTACACAAGAGTATAATACTATAAATTTGTACGCGAAATTTAAAGAACTTCCTATGGATGTTCAAAACAATGAAGCATTACGAAAAGCGATGCGTCATTATGATTATACCGTAAATATTACTTGGGTAATGGCTCATTATCGAGCTGCAAATCAATATCTGTCTAAAGGAAAAGCTGAAGGAGATGAAATTGAAGCAACAGGTGGTAGTGATTGGAAAAAATATATGCACCCAAAATACCAAAGAAGAATATTTTTCCCAGATCTTTGGACAGAACAGGAATTGAAAAACTGGGGAGAAGACGTATAAACTAATTTATTTGTAAGCTTACATTGAAAAAAATAATTTTTATTATTCCCGCTTTTTTAATTTTATTTTCTTGTTCTAAGGAAGTAAAAGAAGATAAAACAACAACAAAAATAGCTGAAATTGTGAAGGCTCAATTTGAGTATGGCTACGATTTCAATGAATTTAATGTTATAAGAGACACCATACGTTCTGGAGACACCTTTGGTGCTATTCTAGATGCCAATCATGTTCCTCAAAATGAAATTTACGAAGTAGTCTCAAAAATTAAAGATAGTTTTGATGTTCGTAGAGTCAAGGTTGGAAACCCGTTTGTTTTATTAAATTCAAAAGACAGCCTAAATAAGACGCAGGTTTTTATTTATGAAAAAAATAGAATTGATTTTGCGGTTATAGATCTAAGAGATTGTATTACTTCTTATAATGATCAAAAACCTATAACTTTAGTTGAAAAATCTGCATCTGGTATAATTTCAAGCTCTCTTTCTCAAACCATGGACGAACAACATCTAAGTCCATATATGACAGATCAATTAGCAACTATTTATGCTTGGACTATCGACTTTTTTAGATTGCAACCTGGGGATCGTTTTAAAGTAGTTTACACCGAAAAGTTTATCAACGATACAATTCCAGCAGGTTTAGATGAAATAAAAGCAGCCATTTTCGAGCATCGTGGAAAACCAATCTATGCTTTTAGTTTTATTGGAGATTCCATTATGGGAATCACAGATTATTACGATGAGGAAGCGAATAATTTACGAAGAGCCTTTTTAAAAGCACCTGTAAAGTTTAGTAGAATTTCTTCTCGTTATAATTTAAAAAGAAGAATAAAGTATTATGGCAATAGAGTTCGTCCTCATAAGGGGACCGATTTTACAGCCCCTATTGGCACTCCAATAATGGCTACTGCAGATGGAGTTATTACTAAATCTGAAAGAAGAGGAGGGAATGGAAAATATGTAAAAATTCGTCATAATGGCACCTATGAAACACAATATCTTCATATGAAAAATCGCAATGTAAAAGTTGGCGAACATGTTAGTCAAGGAGATGTGATTGGTTGGGTAGGTATGACAGGGAATACAGGAGGACCACATGTTTGTTATCGTTTTTGGAAAAACGGCAAACAAGTAGATCCTTTTAAGCAAGATTTACCACTTTCTGAGCCATTACATAAAAAATATCAAGAGGATTATTTTACTCATATTAGTCCAATAAAACTTCAATTGGATAACATTGAATATTAATTTTTTTTAGTTTATAAGTCTGTTAATAAAAAGTTAAGAGACCAATAGTCTTATTGTCAGATTTTTACGATACTTGTATACTAGCATTTTTGCAAGATTTAATAGAAGGTTATTTAATATTAATTTAATGTTAAAAAACGATTTGAATATGTAAATTTGTTCCAACCTTAAAAACAATTATTTATGATGAAAAAAATTACTTTTTATTTAGTGGTTTCCTTTTTGTTTGTAAGTGCTCTATCTTTTGCACAAGGAACAATAACAGGAACTATTACCGATAGCGACCTAGGTGGTGCTCTTAATGGAGCAAATGTTATCGAAGACGGCACAGATAATGGTGCTATATCAGATTTTGACGGAAACTTTTCACTTACCGTAGATGGGTCTAGTGGAACAGTTTCAATATCTTATTTAGGATATTTAACCAAAAGTGTTTCTTACACTCTTACTAACGGAACGGCAAATTTAGGAGCTATTGCAATGGACGAAGATGCAAACGCATTGGCAGAAGTTGTTGTGATTGGAACAGGAGTTATTGATCTTGCAGCAGGTAGAAATACCCCAGTTGCTGTATCTACAATTTCAGCTCGTGATATTCAAGAAAAAGTTGTTGGAAATGTAGAGATTACAGAGGCCTTAAAAGGCACTCCTTCTGCATATGTTTCAGGACAATCTGGATTTGGTGATTCTCAATTATTCTTAAGAGGTTTCGACCAAAGAAATATTGGAATATTATTAAATGGACAACCAGTAAATGGTATGGAAGATGGAAATGTATATTGGTCTAACTGGGCTGGTATAGCAGATATCGCAACTGGCATTGAAGTACAAAGGGGTCTTGGAGCTTCTAAATTGGCAATATCTTCTGTAGGGGGTACTACCAATATTATAATGAAAGCTGCAGATAATAAAGAAGGTGGTTATGCTCGTGTTTTAGGTGCTAATGATGATTATATTAAAGGTACCGTTGCTTATAACACTGGTTTAAGCGAAAAAGGATGGGCTTTTTCTGTATTATTAGATTATTGGTCAGCACATAGAAAATGGTCTAAAGGTACTTATGGTCAAGGACAAAACTATTACTTTGCTGTAGGTTATAAGCCAAGTGACAAGCATTCATTTAATTTCTTATTAACTGGTGCACCTCAATTACACGGTCAAAAATGGTCTCAGTCTAGAGAAACTATTGAATTAGATCCTAAATACAACCAGCACTGGGGGTATTCTAAAGTAGATGGTAATGAATATTCTGATATAGAGTCGGAAAGACAAAACTACTACCATAAACCGGTAATGAACCTTAACTGGGATTTTAATATTTCAGACAAAACAGAGCTTTCTACAGTAGCATATGCTTCTTGGGGACGTGGAGGTGGAACAGGACCAAGAGGTAATGGTCGTATTAGAACTGATGATTATGAAAATGGATTAGGAGGTCAAATAGATTACCCTGCAACAGAAGCTAATAATGCCTTAATTGGTGTTGGTGGAGACTATGGTAATGATTTAGGAGCAGGTTACATTAGAAGAGCTTCTGTAAATAATCACTCATGGTATGGCTTAATTTCTAACTTTAACCATGACATAAATGAGAACCTTTCTGTAAATGTTGGGGTAGATGGTAGAATGTATACAGGAGATCATTTTAGACAAGTTGCAGATTTTTATGGCTTAACTGGATGGTCTAACGATAGACCAGATGATGCAGTAATAACTAATTCTTACGATGCAAATCCTTGGGCTTCTGTTTTTGATCATGCAGGTGAAGAAGATAGAATTAACTATGATTTTTCTGAAGACATTAATTATATAGGTGGTTTTGGACAAATTGAGTATACTGTTGAGAAATTCTCAACTTTTGTACAAGGATCTTATTCTTCTCAAACTTACCAAAGAGAAGACAGATTTCAAACCGATGAAAATGGAAATCAAATAACTGCTTCTTCTGAAAAAGTAACCAAAGATGGTTATAATATTAAAGGTGGTTTAGGTTATTCTATTGGTGATGGATCAGTAGGTGATCATAAAATATTCATTAATGCAGGATATTATTCAAGACAACCCTTTTTAGATAATATATTTAGCCCAGATGATAATATTGGAGTTATTAGTCCAGAAGTAGAAAATGAGATTATTAGAAGTGTAGAAGGTGGTTACCATGTAGTTGCTGGTGATCTTAGACTTAACTTTAATGCTTATGTAACGGATTGGGCTAATAGATCGGATACAAATACTGGAACTCAAATTGATCCAGAAACAGGTGATGAAATTGATGTTTCTATTATTCAAAGAGGAATTCGTCAATATCATACTGGTGGTGAATTCGATTTAACTTGGAGAGCTGCTACTTGGTTAACGATAGATAGTTATGTTTCTGCAGGAAGTTATGTTTATAAAGGAGAATCAGATTTCGAAACTTATAATCAGGATACCCAAGAATTGATTTCTAGAGAAGATGGAGTAAATAGAGATGGAGTAAAAGTTTCTTCTGCGCCACAATTCACAACAGGTCTTAGTGCAAGAGCTAGACTTATGAAAGGTTTAAGTATTGATGGAGGTATCAATTATAGAGCAAACCATTATGAGTTTACAGATGAAGGTGTTTCAGCTGATGAATATGTATCCTCTAAATTAAAGCCTTATTCTATTACAGATCTAGGATTAACGTATACATTTGACTTAGGATCTAACCCATTAACATTTAGAGCAAATGTTTATAATGTATTTGATTACATAGGTCTTGCAAACACCGATCGTTTTGGTTATTTTGCTGAAAATGGAACAACATTTAATGCTAGTTTAAGATATAACTTCTAAGTCTAAATTTTAATTTATTATATTAAAAGTGCCTTGAATATTCAAGGCACTTTTTTTTATTAATTATAGTATCTTTGAAATTCACTTAATCAATAAATCATGTATACTACACTTCAATTTATTCACTCTTATTGGGCTTATCTAACCCTACTTATTATTGTTTTAGCAACAGTAAATGCTTTAAAAGGATTGTTTGCAAAAACAGATTTTAAGCATAAAGACCTTCGAATTTCTCTTTTTGCTTTAATCGTAACCCACATTCAAATAATTATTGGCTTGTTATTGTATGTTTATTCTCCCAATGCTATGGGAGCAATTAAATCTGGGGGTATGGGATCTGTGATGAAAGATGCAGCACTTCGTTTTTCTAGCGTAGAACATCCGTTAATAATGATCATTGCGGTGGTTTTAATTACGATTGGATATTCTAAACATAAAAAGAAAGAAGAAGCTAATGCGAAGTTTAAAACACTTTCTATTTTTTATACCATAGCCTTACTATTAATTTTAAGCAGGATTCCTTGGGGGAACTGGTTTAATTAGTAGAATAATAAAATTAAAAAAAAAAGCATCCAACTATTTTTAGTTGGATGCTTTTTTTTCTTTAATTAAATATAGATAAACAGGAAAATGGTCACTGTAACCTCCGGTATATCCTTCTGCTACAAAACTTCTATATGGATAACCTTTATAACGTCCTTTGGAATTTATAAGATATTCCTTATTAAAAATTTCCGCTTTATAAAACCGATAACCAGTATAGTCTTTTTTAATTAATTCTGTAGATATTATCATTTGGTCAAACAAATTCCATTGATCTCTATAAGCTAATGTGCCCAATCCTTTTCTAGACATTTCTTCCATGGGGTTATAAAGCTCTTTTAGTTTTAAATCTTCTTTTTTTCTTTTTGCCTTAAGGATTTCTTTAATACTTGAATTTGAAGGGTCATCGTTAAAATCACCCATAGTAATAATTTTAGCATAGGGATCTTCACTAAACAAAGAATCTATAATTTGCCTATTCAGTTTTGCTGCATTTATTCGTTTGTGTCGACTTCGTTCTTCACCGCCTCTTCTAGAGGGCCAATGATTTACAATAAAATGAATTTTCTCCCCATCTAATATTCCACTTACTACTAATTGATCCCTTGTAAATACTCGTTTAGAAGAGTCATCATTGTCATAAATAATAAGTTCGTGAGCTTTATATTGAGTTGGTGTAAAAAGTTTTTTTCTATATAATAGAGCCACATCAATACCCCTTCTATCTGGAGAATCAAAATGGATAATACCATAATCTTTATTTAATAAAGGTTCCTGATTAACTAAATCTTCTAAAACTCGACGATTTTCAATTTCACATAGACCGATAATAGCTGGAGTAGTTTCGGTAACATCTTTACCAATTTCAGAAATTACCTGAGCCATATTTTTTAGCTTGGCATTATAAATTTCTTCAGTCCAATGATCTTTACCATTTGGAGTTCGATCATCGTCAAAAGTTAAAGGGTCGTCTTCAAAATCGAATAAGTTTTCTACATTATAAAAAGCAATCGTATTTATTTTATATGTTTTTGAATTCTGTCCAAAACTTACCGTTATTGAAAGTATTGATAGGAATAAATAAACGCATATCTGTCTCATTATGTAGGAAGTATAATTATTGTTTTTAAATATAATTGTAATTCAAAAGTAGTTATTTCAAATTTATTGTTTAATTTTAACACTCTTCCCTTTTTATAAGCAACATATAAATCTTAGTAAAAGTTTAATACAAAATGAGAAAAGTTCTTTTCACATTAGTTGTTGTATATATAAGCACTACCATTTTACAAGCTCAAGAAGCCGTAATAAAAGGAAGGGTGGTAGATTCTCATTCTAGTGAAATTGTTTCAAACGTACAAGTACACATTTTATCTTCAGATTTTGAAACACAATCAGATGATAAGGGTTTGTTTGAGATTTCTAGTACAAGCTTTCCTCAAGGAGAACAAGTATTGGTAATAAGTAAAACTAATTACATCACACAAAGTATTCTTATTACCATTCAAAATGGAAAAACTATTAATCTGGATCCTATTTTATTAGATATAGATTTTACGGAATTAGAATCTCAAATTGGTATAATCAATCTTTCAGATAATGAACTAGATGGAGATTTTGGAGGAGCTGCTACAAATGTGTCAGGACTGTTACATGCATCCAAGGATGTTTTTTTAAATGCTGCAGCTTATGATTTTAGCGCTACTTTTTTTAGACCTAGAGGCTTAGATAATGCGTACGGTAAAGTGCTTATTAATGGTATAGAAATGAACAAACAATTTAATGGACGACCCCAATGGGGAGATTGGGGAGGATTAAACGATGTGCAACGAAATAGAGAATTTACGATGGGTTTAAAAGCAAACGACCATACTTTTGGCGGTCTTGCGGGAACTACTAATATGGTGATGCGAGCTTCAAAATATAGAAAAAGTGGACGTGTTTCTTTTGCAGCTGCTAATAGAAGTTATAAAGGGCGTATAATGGCTTCTTATCACAGTGGGATTTCAAAGAAGGGGTGGGCTTATTCTTTTTTAGCTTCAAGACGTTTTGGCAAGGAAGGATATATAGATGGCACCTTATACGACGCTAATTCCTTTTTTGCTTCCATAGAGAAAGTAATAAACAGTAATCACAGCCTCAACTTCACTGCTTTTTATACTCCAAACCGAAGGGGACGTTCTACTGCTATTACACAAGAAGTAAAAGGTTTAAAAGGGATTCGATACAATCCAAACTGGGGTTATCAAAATGGAGATTTGCGAAACAGCCGTATTCGTAATATAAAAGAACCCGTATTTATGTTAAATCACTATTGGAAAATAAATGAGACAACAAGTTTAAATTCTAATATTGGCTATCAAACGGGGAGTATTGGAAACACTAGAGTTGATTATGGAGGGACACGTTTAGTAATTGTTGATGGACAAGAAACTTATATTGGTGGAGCAAGAAATCCTGCGCCAAATTATTACCAGTGATTGCCTAGCTATTTCTTACAAGATGAAAACCCAAGTCCAGGAGATTTTCAATTGGCATTTTTAGCACAGGAAAAAATTGTAATTGATGGCCAATTAGATTGGGAACAACTTTATAGAGGAAATTCAATTTCTACCGCTACAGGAGGGAATTCCATTTATGCGATACAAGAAGATAGAATAGATGCTACTCAGTTTACAGTTAATACTATTTTTGACACCCGTATTTCTGAAAACATATTGTTAAATGGGTCCTTAAATTATCGAAGTCACAAAGGGGATTATTTTGCGATGTTGAAAGATTTGTTAGGTGGCACAGGTTTTTTAGATGTAGATTTTTTCGCTGAAGAGGAGGGTTATAATACAATATTGGGAGATGTTGCACAAAGCGACCTAAGAAACCGTAACAGAATTGTAACTGAAGGGGAGCGTTATAAATATAACTATGAGATTAGTGCCAATAGTATATCGGGTTTTGCCCAATCTCAATTTAAATATAACAAAATAGACTTCTTTTTAGGGGTATTGGTATCGAGTACAAATTATCAAAGAAACGGATTGTATGAAAATGGGAATTATCCAGGAGACCGTTCTTTTGGAAAAAGTGAGAAACTAAGTTTTACTGATTTTGGTATTAAAGGGGGCTTGACCTATAAATTTACTGGCAGACATTTAGTAAATGCAAATTTTGCATATATAACCAAAGCCCCAACGATAAGAAATTCCTTTTCTAACGCAAGAGTAACGAACGATGTAATAATTGGTCTCGAAAGTGAAAAAATACAAAGTGTTGATATAGGATATATTTATAGGTCCCCTGTCATCAAGGGAAGACTTACAGGCTATTATTTAAATTTTAAAGAGGGCAACGATTTAGGTTTTTATTATACTGAAAACATTTCTGGGATTGGAATAGAACAAGATGCTTTTATTCAAGAAGTGTTAACTCATGTAGAAAAACAAAATATTGGAGTTGAACTAGGAGTTGAAGCACAAATAACACCAACTTTAAGATTAAAAGGTGTTGCTTCTTTAGGGCAATACATTTATAATAACAATCCAAATTTATATATAACCAGTGACGATTTTGAGGAACCTCTTTCATTTGGTGACGGTACAACAAAACTAAAAAACTATCATGTTGCAGGAGGTCCACAGCATGCATATCAATTAGGGTTTGATTATCGGGACCCAAAATTTTGGTGGGTCGGCTTTACTACAAACTATTATACTAATGCATATTTAGATGTAAACAACTTAGCAAGGTCAGATAATTTTAATTTAGATTATGATGGACAGCCTTTCAATGATTATGATGAAGAAGTCGCAAGAGAATTATTAAAACAAGAAAAATTTGACGATTATTTTTTAGTGAATGTCGTTGGAGGAAAGTCATGGAGGGTTAAAAAATATTATGTGGGATTTTTTGCAACAATAAATAACGTCTTAGATCAAGAATATAAATCTGGGGGTTTTGAACAAGGCAGAAAAACAAATTATAGAGACCTTAAAGAAGACAAGACAAGAGCCTATGGTTCTGTTTTTGGCCCACGATATTTCTATGGAAATGGGACCACTTATTATGTAAATATATACTTGAGATTTTAATAAAATAATAGGAATATGAAAAAATTAAATAGATTCATCAGCTTACTCTTCATATTGATAGTGATTCTTTCCTGTGTGAAGGATGATGATTACGAAGTGCCCAATACAGATCCAATTGCACCAGATATTGAAGGAAATATAATTACCATAGATTCATTGCTAAATTTATTACTTCAAGAGCAAAATGGGGATCCAAGCGTGTTTTTAAGTTTTATGGAAAGTGATTTGTACATTTCAGGTTTTGTAATATCAAATGATGAGGCAGGAAACTTTTTTGAAGAATTAATTATACAAGATTTACCAGAGAACCCTATAAGAGGAGTACGATTGTTAATAGATGTAAACCCACTTTTTACAAGCTTTGAATTTGGCCGAAAAGTATTTGTAAAGCTAGATGGCTTAACTGTTGGATATGCAAATGATGGAATACTTACCCTAGGAGCATTTGCATCTGGTTCTGTCATTAACAAAATTTCAGAATCTTTAATGCCAGAAACGGTTATTAGAGATGTTATACTTGCTGAAATTATACCCTTAGAGATGAATATTTCAGATTTTGAGATAGATAAAACTAATTTATACATACGATTAAATGATGCTCAATTTAATCGAAATGAAGCTACAGGAATATACCGAAAATCTTTCGCCGGAGAACCAGATGATGAATTTGATGGAGTAAGAGCATTAGAAAGTTGTAGCTCACCATCAAGTACAATTTTAAGCACCAGTACCTATTCAGATTTTAAAGCAATACTACTACCACAAGGAAGAGGAGTTATAGACGGGATATTAACTAGGGACTATTATAATGAAAATTTCAATATCGTTCTAAACACACCAGAAACCATCTATTTTGATAATGAAGACCGATGCGATCCTGAGTTCTTTATCTGTACTACTGAAAGTGGTGGGGGAGATGTTATTTACAATGAAAAATTCGAAACCTTTAACTCCATGGAAGAATTTGTAGAAGCAGGTTGGACAAATGCTAATATAAATGAAGGGAATACCCTTTGGGAAATAGGGGAATTTAGCAATAGCAATTATGCTCAAATAACTGGGTATAATTCAGGAGAAGATGAAATTGAGGTTTGGTTAATAACACCAAGTATTACTTTGGAAGACACTATAAATGAAGAATTGTTTATAGACATTCAATCTAGTTACGATAATGGAACCCTATTAAGTGTATTGTTTTCTTCTAATTTTATTGGAGACATAACCACAGCAACTTGGGATTTATTAGATGTTGCTATTCCAGTAGGGCCTTTTGATGGCTTTGGAGATTTTGAAACAGTTGGGCCTATTAATATTTCCTGTTTAGATGGTTCTATTAATATTGCATTTTTATACGAGGGCTCAGATCCAAATGCTACAACAAGATACCATATAGATAATATTAAAATCACAGGATATTAATCAAATTTCCCCCTTTTATTTAGGAATAAGGAATGAAAAACGACTGGCATTTTAACATAAAATTTAAATTTAAAAAAAAACACTAACTTTAAAAAAAAAATTGCCATCCTTATTACTTTTTAAAACGTGAAAAAAACACTACTCTACATCCTTTTGTTGGTGCCATCTTTTTTATTAGCCCAACAAGTTCAATTATTTAGTCAATTTAACGGAAGATACGACTTTACAGCCTTTGGTAACACTTTAAATTTCCAAGAAAATGGAGCAGGAGGATCCTGTGATATTCAAACACAGAGTAGTGCAGATTTTGCACTTGGACCAACTCATACCCTAGTATCTGCACATTTATATTGGGCAGGTTCGGGAGCAGGAGATTTTGACGTTTCTTTAAATGGGAGTCCTGTAACTGCACAAAGGTTTTTTGCACTAAATTCTAATGGGCTTGACTATTTTGCAGCCTATGCTGATGTTTCATTTTTAGTTTCTATTAATGGAAATGGGACCTATACCCTTTCTGATTTAGATCTTCTGGCTGACTTACCTAACTATTGTAATGGAGGTACAAATTTTGGAGGTTGGGCAATTACTATTATATACGAAGACCTTTCTTTAACATTAAATCAAATAAGCCTTTTTGACGGTTTAGAATTTGTATCAGCTGCAAACCCAGCAGTAGAAATTATTCTTGATAATATTGATGTTGCTTCAGAAGACTTAGCGAAAATAGGATTTTTAGCTTGGGAAGGAGATCAAGGTATAGCTGTAAATGAAACCTTACTTATTAATGGAGTTCTTATTGATAACCCTCCTCTAAATCCAGGGAATAATGCATTTAATGGAACCAATAGTTATACAGGTGCTTCTGATCTATTTAATATGGATTTGGATTTTTATAACATCGAAGACGTTGTACTTCCTGGAGATACTAATATAACAATTAATTTAACATCGGGCCAAGATTTTGTAATGGTCAACAATATTATTACCTCTGTTAATTCCGAGCTTCCCGATGCAACAATTACTTTTGAGGAGGTTGGAGTTATATGTGATAATAATAATCTTGATGTTAATTATACAGTTTGGAATATCAATAGTACAGATCAACTTCCAGCTGGAATTCCTATCGCCTTTTATGCAGATGCAATTTTAGTGGGGCAGGCAGTAACTAATAATATTATCCCTATGGATGGTTCTGAGAGCGGTACTATTACTTTAACTATCCCTGTAGGAAGTCTTCCTCCTATTTTTACCCTTACGGCTGTAGTAGATGATGACGGAGCAGGAGTTGGTATTGTAAGTGAGACGAACGAAGATAATAACGAATTTGAGCAAATAATTGACTTGTCTGCTATAACTTTGGATATAGGAGTGGATTATACCGTAGCCAATGGTAACGCACCCTGTGATGGAGATACTGTTACCCTCGGAGTAGGGCCTTTTCCTGGTTATACTTATCAATGGTATGTTTTTGATATAGCTACGGCAACTTTTGTTATTCTACCTGGAGAAACAGCTTCTACTATAATTATTAGCACTCCTGGAGAATATCGTTTAGAACTCGTAACTGCTTCTGGTTGTATTGCCTCAGACGAGGCGATAGTGGAATTTTTGCCAGTACCAGTAGCTGGTATTCCTAGCCCTTTAACCATTTGTGATGATAACAATGACGGCATTGCAGACTTTACTCTTACCGATGCAGATGCGCAAATTATCGCTGGCGCAACTGGGGTATTTGTTCAATATTATATTTCCTTAGCTGAAGCAGAAAGCCCATTTGGTATAGCACTGATATCTCCTTATACTAATATCACCAACCCACAAATTGTATTTGCCAAGCTTGAATTTACAGCAACAGGATGTTACGATATCGTTGAGTTAGAACTCATTGTTTACGAAACTCCTGTACTAACGGATCCTATACCAGACTTTATAGTTTGTGACGACGATGCCGATGAAATAGTAATATTTGATTTAACTACTTGGAATGGACAAGTAACCCCCGACCCAACTGGGCTCGATATTACTTATTATGAAGTTCTTACAGATGCCAATACTGGCACATCACCCATTACACCAGATACAGCATATAGCAACACCTCTAACCCACAAACCATTTATGTTCGTTTAGAAAATACCGACGGTTGTGTTGCAGTAGGACAATTTGATTTGGTAGTAAACCCACTTCCATTATACACTTCACCTTTAGATTACGAGCTTTGTGATTATGATGGCGTTTTGGATGAAAGTACTCAATTTGATTTGAGTTCAATTACCACAGCCATGACGGCAGACGATCCTTTATTAACAGTTTCCTATTTTGAAAGCCTTGCAGAAGCTCAGGCAGGTACCCCAGCATTACCATTACTTTTTAACAATACCATAAACCCTCAACAGATATGGACTCGCATCCAATATGTGGCAACGGGTTGTTTTGTAATTGATTCTTTTAATCTCATCGTACTAGATACTCCTTTCGCAAACCCACCTATTTCTCTTAAAGAATGTGATACAGATACAGACGGTTTTGCTGAATTTGACTTAACTGAAGCGGATGCTGATATCATTGGAGGACAGACCGGGGTTTTTGTAAATTACTATCTTACATTAGCCTTAGCAGAAGCTGGAGATCCTACAACGGCATTGGTTTCACCTTATACCAATACTTCTAGTCCACAAACTGTTTATGCACGTATTGAAAATACCATCACAGGATGTTATGATATAACAGAACTAGATCTGATTGTTATTTTGGCGGAGGCTCTTCCTAACTACGAACTCTGTGATGATGATATAGCTGATGGCTTTACGGTTTTTGACCTTACTCTTTGGGATTATCAAATAGCTGACCCTCCAACTGGTTTAATAATCACTTATCATGAAACTGCTGCGGCCGCCTCTGCAGGAACTCCTGCAATTACACCGGCAAATGCATATACTAATACTTCAAACCCCCAAAATTTGTGGGTTCGGGTTGTTAATACAGATGGTTGTGTGACCATTGGTATTTTTGATTTGGTAGTATTACCATTGCCTGTTTTTAATTCTCCAACACCATTAGTACTTTGTGATGACGCTGTCCCTGATGGCTTTACTCCCTTTGACTTAACAACTAAAGATTTAGAAATTACTGGCGGAAATCCTGATTATATAGTTAGCTATTATTTAACATTGGCTGAAGCAGATGCAGGTACTCCAGCTTTGGTTTCACCTTATACCAATACAAGTAATCCTCAAATAATTTTTGTTAGAGTAGAAAATATTAATACAGGATGTCATGATACTACAACCCTAGAACTTGTGGTAAACCCATTACCTGTTCCATTCCCGCCAACGCCCTTAGAACGTTGTGATAATAATGCAGATGGACAGGCGTTGTTTGACTTAACGTTGGCAGATTCTGAAATTATCGGTGGTCAAACGAACGTATTTGTAAACTATTACTTAACTCTTGCAGAAGCACAAGTTGGAGATCCTACAACAGCATTGGTATCTCCTTTTATGAATACAATAACTCCACAAATTGTATATGCACGTCTCGAAAACATTATAACTAACTGTTTTGATATTGTAGAACTAGAACTTATTGTACTACCAGCAACTGATATTGGCACTTTTCCTCGATATGAGCTTTGTGACGACCCTATAGCTGATGGCTCCACCACTTTCGATCTTTCTACTTATAATACAATTGTAGTGCCTGATCCAACAGGGCTTACCATTACTTACCATATTACAGCCGCTGATGCTGATGTAGGTGCATTACCCATTACACCAGATACAGCATATAACAACATAACTAATCCACAGACTATTTTTGTTCGGGTTGAAGATGTGGATGAGTGTGTTGAACGAGGAGATTTTGAGCTTTTTGTGATAGCTCGACCCTTATTTGATGTTCCATCACCATATGCCTTGTGTGAAGATGATAATCCTGATGGATTTACCGAATTCGACTTGACTGTTAATGATGATATTATCATAGGTGGAAACCCAGATTTTTCAGTCGCATATTACTTTAGTGAAGCCAATGCAGAAGCTGGAACTCAACCATTACCAGACATTTATACCAATGTTGTTAACCCTCAAATTATATATGTTCGAGTAGATGATGCCAGCACTGGATGCTATGGAGTACAGCCTTTAGAGTTACGCGTGGTAGCTCCTGAAGCTATTATCCCCTCTATTTACCATCTATGTGATGAACTACCAAACGATGGTTTTGGCACTTTTGATTTAACAACTAAAGATGCTGAAATAACAGGCGGTAATCCAGATTTATTGGTGAGTTATTTTTTAACCCTTATTGAAGCACAAGATAATATTAACCCTATAACTCCTCCAACTATTTTTATTAATACAGTACAAGGATACCAAGTTATTTATGCCAGAGTAATCGATATTGTATTACCTGAATGTTACACCATTGTTCCATTAGAATTATCGGTAAATGACTCTCCTACGCTTACTGATCCTATTTCTGATTATTTTATCTGTGATAATGATCAAGATGGTGTAGAAATATTTGATTTAACCTCTAAGGAAGAAGAGATTTTAAATGTACTAATAGGCGTTACTTTGAGTTATCATAATACCCAAGGGGATGCTTTTGCTGGTACTAATCCGATTGCTACTCCAGATAATTATCCTAGTGGAGGGGAGACAATCTGGGTACGTGGAGAGAATATAGTAGATTGTGTAACTGTCGTTCCCTTTGATTTGGTATTGGGCATAGTACCTATTTATGTAGAGGTGCCATTATTTTCTCAATGTGATGATGAGATTGTGGA
>CAJXYJ010000040.1 GCA_913063255.1 uncultured Flavobacteriales bacterium
TTATTAGAAACGGACTCTAAGAAATTAAAAACCTCATTACTATTATTAAGTGCTGCTTGTAAATCTTTATCTGCTCCAACTCTAGCTTGAATTAAGTGATCACAATGTACCGTAGTTGGCACAGCAACTTTATTTTTTCCAGCTTGCATAAACTGTAATAATGCCATTTGTGCAGTAGCATCTTGACAAGCAATACGATCTGGAGCAAAATCTACATAATCTTCGCCTCTTGTAAAAGCCTTTGTAGCATTACCATCCCATAAATGAGCGTATAGTATTTTTTCTGAAAGTGTTAGTGGTTTTCCTGAAATCTCTCTTGCTTTATCTACTCTCTCTACCATTTGAGAGTACACATTTTTAATCATCTGAATATCGAATGCCATGGGTATCTTTTTAATTTTTGAAGTCCTGAACCAAGTTTAAAGCTTCAGTTCAATTTGGTGCAAAATTACAAAAACAAATAGATATTAGCAAATATTTAATGAAATAGCGATATTACTGAATAATAATTGTTAATTATTGATTTTTACTGAATATATTTCATATGAACAATAATGATGAGGATAAAATAATGTGAAATATGTAATTTAAAAAAGGCTTTTAATGATTTCTTCTATACTCAAGCCTTCGGCTTCTGCTTTGTAGTTTTTAATCATTCTATGACGAAGAATCCCCATAGCAACTTTTTGAACATCTTCGATATCTGGAGAAAATTTACCATGCAATGCAGCATAGGTTTTTGCACTAAGAATCAAGTTTTGAGAAGCACGTGGACCTGCTCCCCAATCGATGTATTTTTTAATTATTTCTGGAGCTGCTGAGCTCTTTGGACGAGTCTTACCTACTAATGTAACAGCATATTCTATTACATTATCTGCGACTGGTATTTTCTGAATTAATTTTTGACAATCGATTATTTCTTCTGCAGTAAACAATGCATTTATCTTTGGGTTAGCTCCAATCGTTGTTGTCTTTACAATATCAACTTCTTCATTAAACGAGGGATAATCCAAGTTAATAGCAAACATAAAACGGTCGAGTTGTGCTTCGGGTAATGGATAAGTTCCTTCTTGCTCAATAGGGTTTTGTGTTGCTAATACAAAATATGGTTTATCTAATTGGTACGTATGTCCCGCAATAGTTACCGATCGCTCTTGCATTGCTTCTAATAATGCTGCTTGAGTTTTTGGAGGAGTTCTATTAATCTCATCTGCTAAAATAATATTCGAAAATATTGGACCTTTTATAAATTTAAAATGTCTGTTTTCATCTAATATTTCAGCGCCTAAAATATCACTAGGCATAAGATCTGGAGTAAATTGTATTCTTTTAAAATTAAGCCCTAGCGCTTCTGCAACGGTATGTACCAATAATGTTTTTGCAAGTCCGGGAACGCCAATTAGTAAAGCATGCCCTCCTGAAAAAATCGATAATAAAACCTGTTCGACAACATCGTCCTGGCCAACTATTATTTTTTTAATTTCTTGCCGTAAAGCATTATATTTTGAAACAAGTTGTTGAATAGCTGCTACGTCAGACATAAATTAATTGTTGTTATATAACCAGTTATTAGTAAAATCGCATTCATAATAATCTTCGTTTACTTTTACATATGTTTCCATAATTTTAGCAGTCTGCCATTCTTCAATAGCTTGTAACTGCTTTTCTTTTATGGCTAGCTCATGTATTTTTTCATAATCTTTTACATAATCAGCTGTATGTTCATCGTGCCTTCCAGTTACCGTAAGTATTTTAAAAATACTTTTTCCTGTTCGATCCGTATCCGTATAAACCTTAGTTACTTCTCCTTTTTTAATATTATAAATTTGAGCACTTAAAGTAGGATCCATTTTAGTAAGATCGAAACGAGTATCGAAAGTAGCTGGATTCATTAATTGCCCACCATTATTTTTAGTCTCTTTATCGCTTGAATATAGTTTAGCAGCAGCCTCGAATGGTAACTTTTCATCAATAATTGCCTGACGAATAGTATCAATTTTTGTTCTGGCTTCTTTTATTATTTGTGAAGAAACTTCTGGGAATATAATAATGTGTCTTACATCTACTGCTTGCCCACGTATTTTATCTACTTTTAATATATGATAACCAAATTCAGTTTCAAAAGGCTCACTAACTTCTCCCTCTAATAAAGAAAAAGCCATGTCTTTAAATTCTTTAGCCATAGGAGAATCTCTTCTAACTCCTTCAATTAACCCTCCTTTAGTACGTGTTCCGTCTTTTGAATACAAAACTGCTTTTGTAGCAAAAGAAGAACCATTATCAACAATATCTGATCGTATAACCTTAAGACGGTTTATAACGTTTTGCTTTGCTTCCTCTGTTACTCTAGGTTCTATAACCAATTGAGCAATTTCTAATTCTGCTCCAAAGATAGGTCGTTCATTTACTGGTATTGAAAAGAAAAAAGTTCTTACTTCTTCTGGAGTAATAGTAATATTTGAAACTATTTTCTCCTGCATTCTTTCGGTAAGTCGAATTTCTTTTCTAGCTTTTAAAAGTTCTGCTTTTAATTCGGCTACATTCAATTTTCTGTAATATTCTACTACTTTTTCAATACTACCTACTTGAGCAACCATATACTCCAAAACTTGATCAACTTCGGGTTGGATTTCTGCATCAGTAATGATAATACTATCCTGTAACGCATGGTGAACATATAGTTTATCTTCCATTAATTTACCTAGCATTTGGCAACGGTCAATTGTAGAAATATCCACTCCATTTTGTTCATATTCTAAATAACTCTTATCGACATCGAATTCTAAGATCACATAATCTCCTACTACCGCGCTAACACCTTCTGCTTTAAATCTTTTAAACGATTTTACAGAATCTTTTTTAACTGTAGGGTCTTCAGTTAATAATCTCTTAATTTCTGCAACACCGGCACTATCTACAGTTACTACTTCCTGAGCAAAAATTTGGCTAGTAAAAAGTAATAGTAATATTAGAGTAATGTTATTTGTCTTTATATATTTCAAAATTTTTATTTTTGATTGCATCTATTGTAATTTCTTTTTCAAGTTTTTTTAGAAGTTCTTGCTTCCTTTTGTTTAAAATTATTTGTTCTATAGTAGGTTTAACATAAGAAAGAGGAGCAATATCATTAGTCTTTAAGACGTCTTCAATTTTCACCAAATATACTCCTAATGAATCTTGTAATTGAGAAAAATTAGATTTTTTTAACACTTGCTTACTGTTGATTTGTAATATTGGTAGGGCGTCTAACAATACATCATTCTTAATCCAAATAGAATCGTTTAAATTAAAAGCTTTAAATTTTATAGTTAAATTGGATAAATCTGTTTTATCTATAGTATTATATCTTTTAAACTTTTTCGTTACTTCAGATAAATTATTAAAATCTGAAGAAACCATGATAAATCTTACTTTTAGTAATTCATCGTTTAATTTAAAGTTTTCTTTATTTAGCTCATAATAATGTTCCAGTTCTTTAGTAGATATTAAACTATCTAATTGCCTTGTTACTATAGAACTTTTATATGCTTCGGTATATAAATCAATCTTATACTCGTCTACTAATTTATTAAAATCATCCTGTTGATTTTGTGGAATGTTAATTATAGACTGATCTACTAACAATTGCTGAGTAGCCCATTTTGTAATGAAATTATTAACAATTAAAATACTATCCTCTTTTGAAGTAGATTGAAAAACCAGCCCTTTTATATCCTCTTTATATAAATATTTATCATTTACTCTGGCAATAGGCTTGCTCTGTATATCTTGCTTAAAATAATCGCAGGATATAAGTGACAAAAGCAAGAATAATGAGGATATGATACGCATTAATTAGCTAATTCCTTTTTAATTTTCTTTAACGTCTTTTTATTAATAACAACGGTGTATTTATTTTTAAGCTCTTTCATCCAATCTTCTTCAATTTTAGATTGATATTTACTAATTACCAATCCTTTAACTTCCTCTAACTCTTTAGTTGTTGGAGCCAATATTTCCTTTACATTAACAACGACATTGGAATCTTCAGTTTTATAAATTTCTGAAACTCCTTCTTTAGCTTCAAAATTCTTAGGAAGTTCTTTTTCGTCTATTTCATATACTCCTTGTGTAATAATAACGTTTATTTTACCCTCTGTATTGAGTTGTTTTTTAATTTCATCAATATTTTCATCCTTTAACAATAAACTTTTAACTAATTCTGCATTTGCTTCTTGAGGAGCTGATATTATATCTGCATCTACACGTTGTTTCCAAATATAATTACTCTTTGTAGCATCGTAATAATTTTGAAGTCCTATGGAGTCTGTTTTTGCTACTTCCCAAATATTCTTTTGCATTACATCATAAATTAAAAGACCATTGCGATATTCACTTAAAACTGCGGCATACTCTTCGTTCTCTAGCTCTAATTTTTTCTTGTAGAAATCTTTAATTGTATTGTTTTTAAATTCATCATAATAATCAACAAACATTCTATCTTTAACTGTGTAAACTTTAGTTAGCATTTGTTTTTCAGAAATAAATTTTGCAAAATCATTATAACGAACTTCTAAATCACCAATAGTAAATAATATTTTATCATCCTTAGCTGGAATTGTAACATATACCCATTTTTTGTTAAAAACGCTATCTGTAACAAATTCATTAAAAAAAGGAGAGTAACTTACTCCTTCTTTATAACCATATTCAGCCATTATTTTATTATTTGTTGCTTGTGTCACTACTCTTATTCTTGCACCACTAGTTACATTTTTCTCAATTTGTGGTTTTGCCTCCTCGTAAGTTGGAATTGAAAATTTCTCATTTAATCGAATTATATGCCACCCAAAAGCACTTTCAATAGGCTTTAATATTTCGCCTTCCTCTTTTATAGAATAGGCTGCATTTTCAAATAATGGGGCTCTTAAATCTCCTGGACCAAATGTTTTAATTTTTCCACCTTTTAGTCCTGTTGCCTTATCTTCTGAAAACTGTTTAGCAATACTTTCAAAAGATTCACCTTGCATAATCATCGCATATAACTCATTAATTTTTTCTTCTGGATTTGCTTCTTTGGCATCTTTGTTAGAGAAGATCATGATGTGTGATACATTTATCTTAGGCCTTTTTTCTCTTCTATCGTTAATTTTTAAAATGTGATATCCAAAATCGGTTCTTGTAATTTCAGAAATATCACCAACTTTCGTATTATAAGCCGCGTTTTCAAAATTATACAGCATTGCAAAAACAGAAAAATATCCTAATTTTCCTCCTGTTCTTTTTGCACCAGGTTCCTCAGAATGTTTTTTAACTAAGGTTTCAAAATCTTCTCCACTAACTGCTTTATCCCTTATCGCTTTAATTTTATTATATGCTATTAAAGTGTCTTGAGCACTTGCGTTTAAGTTAATCAATATTAAAATATGATCCGCATCAATTTCTTCTAGGCCTCTCTTGTAGGCTTCATCAACCAATTTTGAAGTAACTCTTTTATCGTAAATATAATTTTTAGAAAGTTGATCTTGATATTTAGTAAATTCTCTTATATATTCTTCATTCTTATCTAAGCCTTGTGCATAAGCCTCTGTAACTTTTAACTTATAGTCTATAAATAGGTCTAAATAACCATCAACATCCTTTTGAGATTCGTCCAATACTAAATCTAAATTCTTCTTAAAAACAGTTTTAAATTCTGATGCATATACTGGTTCTTCATTTATGGTAAGCAAGACCTCATTCTTCTTTTGCGAATTTGCAGTTATTGTTATTAATAAAAGTAGAATTAGTGTAAGATATTTTGTGTTCATTGTTAAAAATTATAGTTAGTACTAAAACGTGCAAAAATAACAAAAAGCAAACGTTACACAAGTAAGAATTTGTTAAGCTTTTTACAAGGTTTTACAATTAAAACACAACATCTCTAAATTATACTATCTTCGCAAAAAAAAATATATTAAAATGAAAAAAATAAGCATTCTTATTATTGCAATAGTAACTAGTTTACAAATTAATGCACAATCAAAAGTAGGCACAATAGATGTGGAATACATTTTATCTCAAATGCCTCAGCTTGAACAAGTAAATAAAGATGTTAAAGCTTATAGTGATGACTTAGAAAATCAATTACAGGCCAAAGTTTCTAATTACAAAGCATTGATTGAAGTATATCAACAAAATGAAGCTTCTTTTACTGAAGACATTAAAAAATCAAAACAAGAGGAAATTATAGCTCTTGAACAAGATATTCAAAAATTTCAGAAGAATGGTGCATCCTTAGTGCAAATACGCCAAAACGAATTGATTAATCCATTATATCAATTAATTGGGGAAGCTTTAAATGCTGTTGCAATTGAAGATAAATTTTCACAAATACTTACCATCAATAACACCATAGCATATCTTGATCCAAATTTTGACATCACTCTTCGAACGATGATTAAAATGGGAATTCCTGCTCCAAAAGAAGGGGAATAATAAAACTTTGTTTATCTAGAATAGTTAGGAGCCTCCTTAGTAATGGTAACATTATGTGGGTGGCTTTCTTTTATCCCAGAAGCTGTAATTTTCACAAACTTAGCTTCTTCTTTTAATACCTCAATATCTTTAGCACCACAATAGCCCATTCCCGCTCTTAATCCACCTATAAATTGTGTCATACTTTCCATTAATTCTCCTTTGTAAGGCACACGACCAACTATCCCTTCTGGAACTAATTTTTTAATATCGTCTTCAACATCTTGAAAATATCTGTCTTTAGATCCCTGTTTCATTGCCTCTACAGATCCCATACCCCGATATGATTTAAATTTTCTACCTTCAAAAATGATGGTTTCTCCTGGCGATTCTTTTGTTCCAGCCAGTAAAGAACCTAACATTACACAATCTGCTCCAGCTGCAATAGCTTTTACAATATCTCCAGTATATCTTACTCCTCCATCTGCTATCACAGGAACTCCAGTTCCCTTAAGTGCTGCAGCAACTTCCAAAACCGCTGAAAATTGTGGAAACCCAACTCCAGCAATTACACGAGTTGTACAAATAGACCCTGGGCCAATACCAACTTTTACAGCATCAGCTCCAGCTTCTACTAAATATTTTGCTGCATCTGCTGTAGCGATATTACCAACAACTACTTCTAATTCTGGAAAATTCTTTTTAATCTCTTTTAAAACTACTACTACTCCTTGCGTATGACCGTGAGCAGTATCGATAATTACAGCATCTACCTGTGCGTTAACCAAGGCTTGTGTTCTTTCTACTGCATCTGCAGTTACTCCAATTGCAGCAGCTACTCTTAATCTTCCAAATTCGTCTTTATTTGCGATGGGCTTTTGTGTTACCTTAGTTATATCTCTAAATGTAATAAGGCCCAATAAAGTATTGTCCTTACTAACAACTGGCAGCTTTTCAATTTTATTTTTTTGAAGTATGATTTCTGCTTCACCAAGTGAAGTTCCTTTACTTACTGTTACTAAATTCTCTGTAGTCATAACTTCAAACAAGGGTCGATCAAAGTTTTTCTCAAAACGCAAATCCCGATTAGTAACAATCCCGATTAATTTTCCTTTATCATCTACTATTGGAATTCCTCCAATACTATATTCTCGCATCGTACTTTGTGCATCACCAACAGTAGCTGTTTCAGGTAAAGTAACAGGATCTATTATCATTCCACTTTCTGCACGCTTTACTTTTCTTACCTCTGTAGCTTGTTGCTCAATGCTCATGTTTTTATGCAAAACACCAATACCCCCTTCACGAGCCATTGCCATTGCCATTGCACTTTCTGTAACGGTATCCATCGCAGCCGATAATACAGGAACATTTAAAGATATATTTCTGGTAAATTTTGTTTTAATAGAAACTTCGCGAGGTAAAACTTCTGAATAAGCGGGAACTAAAAGTACATCATCGTAAGTAAGTCCTTCTCCTAAAATCTTGTTGTTGTGTGCAGTCATAGCAATTAAATTTATTTTCTAAGTATAGAAATATTTCCTTTTTAATTGCGTGCAAATGTATAACTTTTTGTTGGTTATTTTGCTTTTTTTGATAATTGAAATAATATAGATATTACACTTACCACAAAAACTATAGTCATAACAATACCAGATAGCATTACTATATATTTCATCCATAAAATCCCCTTCCACAACAAATAAATTCCACCAAAAGTAAGTAGGATGGACAGAAAAGGTTCAATCATTAAAAAGGTTTTTAGCTTTTTTGGCAATGAAGTCATTGCTACTAAGCCCCCTATAAAGAAAAATATAAATGAAATAGAAATTACATGAGTATGTAGAAGTGTTAGCATTTCTCGTTCACCCTTTTTAAATTTCATGACCTCAGCATTCTCATCCTCTTCATTTCCTAGATAATTCTCTTCCATACCATTAGGATTGTTAGAATTGGTATTACCAACAAATAATAATCCTGAGCCATATCCAACAGTTAACATAATTACAAATGCAGCAATAAATAATTTTATATGCTTCGGAAATGTATGTAGTAAACCGTGTAACTCCATTATATCTTATTTAAATCTTGTAAGATTTTTATACTTTTTAATAAATCATTGATTGCATTCGTCATCGATTTAACAGAAATAGTTGCACCGCTAATTGGCACTATAGATTTACCTGCAATTAATTCAGGTGAGTCTGAAAATTTTCCGATAAATTGTTTCAACCAGCGTTTACTACCTATCTCTCCTCCATACTCCTCTCTATACACCAATACCTTGCTTTTTGTAATTACAAAATCAGAATCGAAAAATACTAAATAATCAAAATCTGCTGTTTTACTTGGAGCTCTACCAATATAAGCATAACCCAAAAATTGACCTTCTGAATTGATTTTAAAAAAATTATCTTCACCAAAATCAGAAGAAGTTTTAGAATTTATTTCTGGTGAAAATTTAATAGATTCTTTTGAAAAATCATCAATATCATAAAATTTAGAAATCTCCTTACCTGCCCTTTTCATCACATTATCTGGAACTTTAAAAGCAAATAGTCCAAATACAATTACAGATATAATAAAAAAGTTTTTCACTTGGCAAATATAATTAATGTTTCTAATCTTTATTATTTAAAAATCCACTCCTATATAAAATTCGGTTTGAACATTATAAGGAGTGGAGAACCTTAAAATTATTTGATTGTATGTTATTAGAACCAAACTCCAATACCAAAATTCAATTGGTTATTTACATCAGCTCCACTTGAAGCATTGTCTTTTATTTGGTAATCCCCTTTAACCACAACACCATCAACTATATGGTAGGATAATCCAAAAGTAATATCGTTTCTATTGTATTCATCATTCCTTACTACAAAACTATCTTCAGTATCTGCATGAGTATCGTAGTTTTCATAACGTGCAAATGCAACTAATCTTTGTTTTGCAGATAAAGGCAATACATTATATCCTATCTCACCATAATATCCCATTAAAGCAGACCCTAAATTTTTCGATAGATCATCATTTCCAGTTAATTCATTATACTCTTCAGTATCACTTAATGATGTATAAATAAATTCTCCACGAGCTTCAAATTTCTTGTAATTATATCTAGCATCAAAACCAACCATAGCTATACCAATAGTAGTTCCATCTATGTCTTCTATTTTATCATCCGCCTGTGTTTTTCCAAAATACCCCGACAATCCCATACGAAGACCTAAAATCCCATAATAATCAAATTTTGCAGATAATGTTGGAGTACTTACAGTAGACTGAATTCCTTTTTGACGTCCACCTCTTAATCCACTACTTCCTTTCAACAAACCATTTATATCTTCACCATCTGCTTCTGCAGATTTAAATCCATTAAAAATATAGGCTTGATAGCTTAAATCTAAGTCTGGAATTCTTCCATTTACACCTACCCCAATTTCTCTCCAAGTTGTAGGAACAATTTTATTGTCTACACCGGGTCTTTCTACTCCATTAAAGGTTGTAGGCTCATGGTATTCATTAATAATCCCCATAGGCACTAACATTAGTCCACCCCGCACACTTATATTATCACCAACTGCATAATTAACAAAAGCTTGTTCTACAAAAACTTCCTTAACATGTTCGTATTCAATTTCAGTAAAGAATTGAACTTTGTCACTAAACTTATACCCAAACATCATTACCAATCGCTGAACATCTAATTCGCCATTTTGTGTTTCGGGTTGGTTATAAGTGATTTCACCATAACCTCCAACAGTTAATTTTTTATCTGCTTTAGACATCATTCTTTGAGCAGAATTTACTTGTTGATCCGTTTTTGTAGAATCCAAAACGGTTTGTGATATTGCAAAATTTGCAATTAAAAAAGAGGATAATAATACTAATTTTTTCATTTATCTTTATTTAGACTATTTATAAATAAGAGTTTATTTCAGGCACAAAAATAAATCCTAAATGAATACTAAACAAGCTTATTTAGAATAATTTTAAATAATATTTAGCGTCATTTTAAGTGGCTTAATATCAGCTATTTTGAAGATACTTTTAACTCCTTTTTGTATTGTAGTCTAGCCAATGTAGCCCATTGCAAGAGTAATTCTTTATCATTTGAAGACAGATCCCCATGAATCCATGTATAAGAGTTTAATGGCATTTCTCCTTCTTCCACTTCTTCGATAAGTTCTTCTAGCTTATGATCTTTCTTTTTTATGGAATACTTATCCCAAGTTGACAAATTAAAATGCTTTTTTCCTTGAACAACATGATCATCCAGCCAAAAAGATATTGGAGCAATTTCAGCATACCAAGGATAAATTGTTTGATTGCTATGACAATCGAAACAATTCTTTTTTAAGATAGATAAAACTTCTTCAGAAGGTCTTGTTTCTGTTTTAAAAGCAGTTATTTCTTTATATCCACCATTATTTTTATCGGGCTTAATAAATTGCATAATTACCAAGGTAACTAGTAAAAAAACACCTATATATTTAATTGTCTTTTTTTTCATTAGTTGATTTATTATTTCAATGATTTTAAATATAAAATAATTGCTTTACGTATATCGTAAGCTGATTCATTTTCAGTTGGATTATAAACATTTAATACTCCTCTATTTTCAGGAGTTAAAAAGGGAATATCATATCCTTTCATTAAAAAATCACTAAAAGCAACTTTATACACTTTATCAAGATCAATAAGCTTTTCTCCCACTAACCAATCGCCTTGATCATCTTCAGAAACATTATATCTCTGTAAATAGGCTCCAGTTCCTCTTTTTAATTTTCCATAATCCAGAACCTCTTTTAATAATGCCCCCTTTATTTCGACCTTTAATATTCCACCACCAAAGGGCAAAACTCTAAATACATCCATACTGGTAACATCTGTAGGAAGCATATCATCCACACGTATGGACCCACCATTTACTAATGCTAAATCAACATCATCTTGAAAAGCCCAAGACATTGCTTCGGTGATCACATCTCCTAAGTTGGTTTGAATACTTCTACTAGCACTATCTGTACCATCTAAAGGTGTTGCAGCCGAATATATTACTTCATTAGGATCATCGATTACTTCTTTAATTTTAAGATCTAAAATAGCTACCCATTTATTAACGATTGCCTCCACTTTAGGTTGGGATGCTATTTTATCATCAATAAAAAATAATTCTGAATTTATAGCAATTGCCTTAGTTTTGGTATTGTATTTAATGGTATGGATATAAATTGTTTTAGCATTAGCATCTGCTTTAGCAATTTTAGATTCTCCAACATCTACTAACATTGCATAATGCTCGTGTCCCCCCATAACTAAAGGGATTTCCGGTATTTTTTTTAATAGAAGGGAATCTTGTTCTTTTTCCAAATGAGTCAATCCAAATACAATAGATACTTGATCCTTTAACTCGTTATAAGCTCTTTTAGATTCTTTATAAATATCCCCATAAAACACATAGTCTTTTGGATTGGAAGGAATGGTCACTCCTAAAAACCCTATTTTAATTTCATTTCCGTTTTCATCTTTTATATTAAATATGAATGTATCTGAAACCTCTGTGGCATCTTTTTCTTTTAGAACTTGAAATGGAACAGTTCCATTTTGAGTTTTATGCCTTGAGTTGGAAGTCATCCAATTAAAAGCAGATTCATTCAATCGTTTCTGAAGATCTTCTTCATTTAAATCGAATTCGTGGTTTCCGAAAGTTGTCAAATCGAATTCCATAGCATTCATCACTTCCACCATTTGCTTTCCATAAATACGTTCTCCATCCACTTTAATAGTTCCTAATAAGGAGGGATTTAAAAAATCTCCTGCCATAAATAGAAAAGTATTCGGATTTTCTTTTTTAATAGAATCTCTAACATGAGCTACACGAGCCATACCACCAAATTTCCCGCCACTTAATGGAGCTATTTCGTATACATCGTTTACTTGTACAAACTTGAAGGTAATCTCATTATTAACGGAATTTTCCTTGCAACTAAATAATAATGTTGCTGCAATTAAAAAGGATAATAAAAATTGTTTCATATTTAAAAGGAATCTAATTAATGGTATTTCCCGAAAATTTTAGTCGCTTCATTATGTGCGCTTTCAAAAGACATAGGATTGATATTGGTATCAACTTTATTTGTGGTAAAATAACTTAACATTTTTTCGGTAGGCATATTTCCTGTTAATTCGTCTTTAGCCATTGGGCATCCACCAAAACCTTGAATAGCACCATCAAACCTTCGGCATCCTGAACTATATGCTGCATCTACTTTTTCATGCCATTTTGTAGGTGTAGTATGTAAATGTGCTCCAAATTCAATAGAAGGGAATTTTGGAATTAATTCTGAAAATAAATACTTAATAATATCTGGTGTGGAAGTACCCACTGTATCGCTCAATGAAAGGATTTTTACTCCCATGGCAGCTAATTTTTCAGTCCACTCCCCTACTATTCCAACATTCCAAGGGTCTCCATATGGGTTCCCAAAGCCCATAGAAAGGTAGGCAACAACCTCTTTATTGTTTGCATCAGCAAGGTTTAATATTTCTTGCAACGTTATAATAGATTGCTCGATGGTTTTATGCGTATTCCGCATCTGGAAGTTTTCAGAAATTGAAAACGGGTAACCCAAATATTGTATTTCTTTATGTTGTACAGCATCTTGTGCTCCTCGAACATTAGCTACTATGGCAAGTAATTTACTTTTAGTTGAAGATAAATCTAATTTTGAAAGAAGTTCCGCGGTGTCTTTCATTTGCGGAATCGCTTTTGGAGACACAAAGCTACCAAAGTCAATGGTATCAAACCCACAACGCAATATTGATTGTATGTATTGGGCTTTTTCTACAGTGGGGATCCAATCTCGAATACCTTGCATGGCATCTCTTGGACATTCTATGATTTTTACTTTTTGCATTACTTCAAAGATAAGTATTCCTTTGAAGTCCATATCTTTTTAAAATTAAATATTAGAAAATCAATTATCGAACTTAAATCCCCATAAAGAGAGCTAATTACAATAGAATAAATATCAGTTTAAAAACATTAAACTTTTTAATAATTGAAAAAATAGATTCTTCTTAAAGCTAGAAAAAGCAAAATCAATAAAGGAAACGAGAAAATAAAACAATTCAGTTTTTGTAATATCTACCTCCTAATTACGACCATAAATAAAATAATCAATCATTATGAAAAGATTCATCCTTCTTCTTGTTTTAATATCTAGCCTAACTATATACTCACAATCTTCAGCAAACTATACTATTACTTTTGTAAGTAATTGGTCCAATATAACCCATCCTCACCCAACAAATAATTTTCCGGCCAATGCACATTGGTCAAAATTAGTAGGAGCAACACATAATGAAAATGTTTTTTTTTTAGAAATAGGAGAAAATGCTTCTCCTGGAATTGAAGATGTAGCAGAATTAGGAAGTAACACTATATTTTTTGAAGAAATAAACCTTGCAATAGAGCAAGGTAATTCCAATCAAATAATAGATGGAGGCAATCTCTCCTCTTCTTTAGGTACTATAATAATAAATGACTTAATTACTTCAGAAGAATTCTCGTTACTCACATTGGTTTCAATGATTGCTCCCAGTCCAGATTGGATGATTGCAATTAATAGTATTTCTTTAATAGATTCTAATGGGGATTGGATAAATGAAATATCTATAGATTTATTTCCTTACGATGCTGGAACCGATAGCGGAATGGATTATGACTCTTCCAATATGGATTCTAATCCGCAAGAACCAATTTCGAATTTGCAGGGAGTTTCCCCTTTTTCAACTGAAAAAATAGGAACAATAACCATAAGCTTAGAAGAAATCATTTTAAATACAAATGATATTATTAATAAAAAAACCATCTCCATATACCCTAACCCTAGCAAGGATTTGATTAATATTTCTATTTCAAATTCTGAAATAAAGAGTATTGAAATCTTCAATATCTTAGGGAAAAAAGTAAATTCTTATTCATTGCAGAATGTAATTCAAACCGAAGTAGATATAACAAAATTACCTAGTGGTGTTTATTTACTTAGCATCCTTGATGCTTCCAATAAATCAACACTAAAAAAAATTATAAAGATTTAAGAATTTCTTTATTTATCTTTTTAATAAGGCTAGGTCCTTCATAAATAAAACCGGTGTAAATTTGAACAAGGCTTGCGCCAGCATTTAATTTTTCCATAGCATCTGAAGCTGAATGAATTCCTCCAACGCCAATTATAGGAAATGCTCCTTTGCTATTTTTATGAAGATATTTAATCACATGAGTTGATCTGTTGGTTAGAGGCTTCCCACTAAGACCACCCATTTCTTTTTTATTTTCTGAAATTAATCCATTCCTTGAAACTGAAGTATTAGATGCGATAACCCCTTCTAGCTTTGTAATATGGATTAACTCAATAATTTCATCTAGCTGATTATTATTTAAGTCTGGAGCTATTTTTAGTAATATCGGTTTTTGTTTTTCAAAACTAGTATTGCATTTCTGCACCTCACCAATCAGTTCTTCTAAATAATCTTTATCGCTAAGTTTGGCATGACTTGAAACATTTGGACAGCTCACATTCAGCACAAAATAATCTACATAAGCATGCAAGGCTTTAAAGCATTCCAAATAATCTTGTGTATAATTTTCTGGGGCTGTATCTGTATTTTTACCAATATTCCCTCCAATAATTACATTACTATTCTTCTTTAATTGATCAACAGCTTTGGCGACTCCTTCATTATTAAAGCCCATTCTATTAATTATAGCCTGATCACTTTTTAGCCTAAACAATCTTTTCTTTGGATTCCCAATTTGAGGTTTTGGGGTTACCGTACCAATTTCAATAAAACCAAAGCCAAAGTTGGATAATTCCTTATATAAAACAGCATTTTTATCAAATCCTGCAGCAAGACCTACTGGGTTAGGGAATTTAATTCCAAATAATTCACGTTCAAGTTTAGGGTGATTAATCTGAAATAAACTTCGAAAGATTCCACCAAATCCAATTTTACTAAAAAAACGAATTAAAGAAAAAGAAAAATAATGAACTTTTTCAGGGTCGAAAAGAAATAGAAAGGGTCTTATTAATAGTTTGTACATACTTCGTAGAACTCTTATAAAATCAAAACTGTATTAGGCCTTTAAGGTATTTGTAAATTCAATTATTTTTTGAATTCCATTCACAATATTAGGCGCATAAGTTTCAATAAATTTCGAGTTCAAAGGTACATCATTTTTAAGATATTTTTGCAATGCTTTTTTTCCATTAAAATCTACAAAAGCTAATCTAAATATCAATTCATCAGGGGCAAAATAAAAATCAATTCCTGATAATAAGGCTACTTGATATTCCTCTAAAAGATAATTTGCTAAATCAACACTATTTGTGAGTTGTTTTTCATCAAGTGTTTCTTTAAAATCATCAAAACTTATCAAAATATAAAAACCTCCTTCTGGAATTGTACATCTAACTCCAACTTGGGTTAAGTTTTGATATACATAATCACCTATTGCCTCTAATATTTTAACAGATGCTTTTACTGATTTTTTTATTGATTTCTTGTATTTATAAGCTTCAATAGCTGCATATTGAATAGGAGCACTCACTGAACTAAAAGTTTCACTAAACAAGGTTTTATAGATAGAATTTAATTCTTTTAACTTCTCTGGAAGCATCATATATCCTAATCGATAACCTCCTGCAGAAAAAACCTTACTTAATCCTCCAAATACAATCGTTTTTTCAGGATAATAATTTGAAATACTTTTGGCGTGAGAATTATTAAAACATATTTGAGAATAGATCTCATCTGAAAGTACAATAATATCATATTTATTACAAACTATCGCTAACTTTTCAAGTTCTTCCTTACGATAAACAGCACCACTAGGATTGTTTGGAGTATTAAGAATTAAAATATTATTTTGAGTAGCGTGATTCTTACAATAGGTCTCTAATGCATGGGCTTGTAACTTATAATTATTTTTAAAACTAGTCTCAATAATAAAATAATCTTTTCCAATTAATTTTACCTGAGGCAGATAACTAACCCAACTTCCTTTAGGTATTAAAAAAGTACCTTCTAAAATTAATATCGTTTGGTAAAGTAATTCTTTACTCCCTGGGCCTATAAAAATATTTTCTTGTATAGTATTTATTTGCTGGTGCTCCCCTAAAAACTTAACTATTTCAATTCTTAGTTCTTGTAATCCCGCTGTAGGAAGATAGTGATTACAATCCGCATTTTTCTTTAAATTTTTTACAATCTTTTTTGGAATTGGAAACGGAGATTGTCCAAAACCAAAATGATAAACAATTTCACCATTTAAACGCTTTTTCTTAACCGCTTCATTAATTTGTAGCGTGGCTGAAACCTTTAACTGACTTATGTTCTTATTTATAGATACCATATTTATAAAAAAAGAGGTTATCTAAATAAAGACAACCTCTTTAATAATTATTAAATTATTGCTATTTATTTAAGTAGAATATTAATTCTAGCAAATATATATCTACCTCCTACTCCAAATTGTTTAGAACGTCTAGAATAGATAAACCTTCCTGATGATCTAAATGCATCATCTGCTTTATCTGGGTAAATATCAAATAAGTTATTAGCACCAACTGTTAAACGCATAGCTTCACTAAAGTTATAGCCAGCACTTAAATCTGTTATAAGTTTTCCACCATAGGTTCTATTAACAAGAGGATCTATATTATTTGTAGCTTCTTCAACTTCGCCAAAATAAGTATTCCTTAAATAGATATTCCAGGATTGTCCAATACTTAAGTTATTAGCTAAAGTACCTTGTGTATTTGGTACTGCAGATTCTATATAGATTCTACTGGTTCTATCAAAAAATGTATCTGCTAAACCTGCATCTTCTATTGCGGTTGGTATGTTAGTACCAACAACTTCAGTTTGAGAAAAAGTAAAGGATAGTGTATTTGCTAATTTCATATTATCACCAATACGCATATCTTGCTCTACAACAACATCTAAACCATAAGTTTCGGTATCCACTGCATTGGTAAAGAAAGCTGCCGCAGTAGCATTTGCTTCAGCTAATAATGCTGCCAATTCAGCATTTGCTTCATCAATATATTCACCGTCTTCATCAACTTGAGGTTCAAACTGACCACTTAACACAACTCTATCATCAATACCTACAAAATAACCGTCCACTGTAAATTTTAAATTCCAGTCAGGAATTCTTGCTGTGAATCCAGCTGTAAAACCAATTGAGGTTTCTTCTTTTAATTCATCAACTCCTAATATTCTAGCTACACGTGAGGTATTTGGAAAAATACCCACTTCACTTGGTACTCCATCTACAAATATGGTAGAGGTAGAGTTAAAATGAATTTGATGTAATGAAGGTGCTCTAAATCCTGTTTGAACAGATCCTCTAACATTTATATTATCCGTTACTTCACCTAAAAAAGAAATCTTTCCATTTATGGTTCCCCCAAAATCTGAGAAATTTTCGTAACGAACCGCAGCGGTTGCTCTAAATTTTTCAGTGAAATCTGCTTCTACATCTACATAACCTGCAATGGAATTTCTATTAGCATCTACTTCATTTTCAGGTTTAAATCCTGGAAATACCTGAATACCTCCTGGTCTTGCAGATCCAAAGAAATCTGTTGGCACCATAGATTCAGGATCGTTAGGATCATGAATATTACCAGAAGTATTGTATTGTGCATAAGAAATTTCTTCTCCAGCGAATATACCGTAGGTTTCTACTCTATATTCTGCACCAAAAGCAAAATTTAATCCAGCCATGATATCTTCATAATATCTGGAAAGATCTATATTAGTAGTATTCTCTCCATACTCGAACCCTCCAGCATACGCATTAAATGGAGTTGATTTTTCAAGAGAAGCATTTAATGAATTTGCGATATTATAACTAAATTCATTATTACCATAATTATGACTAAAATCAACATTCCAATCACCAATCACCCCTTTAATTCCAATAGCCAATGCTTTGTCTTTTATTGTAGAGTTAATTTCAGGTAAAAAACCATTTAACCTAGCTGGGGTATAGGTTCTATTTTGATAGGGTAATCTGTAGAAACCTGCAGAATTTCCATTTTTAAATCCAATACCTCCAAAAGAATAAATGACTAAATCTTCACTAACTGGAATTTCCATATTTGCAAAAAAGTTACCTCCTCTTACTTCAGATTGTCCAACACGCATATTATAGTCTTTTCTTTCTTGGCCTCTTGCTGCAAGTTCAGCATCAGTAACATTATTCCATAAAGGATTGTAAAAAGTTATATTACCATCCTCGTCAGTTTGAGTTGGTGTATGAAGTTCTTCTTCATTTAACCCATTAATGATATCTGCATCAGATTGAGAAAAATATCCTTGAGATAAATTTCTAACGTCTTCGTCAGATAAATCTGAGATGTCTAATCCTTGTTCTAAAGCTAATCGTTCTATTGCATTATAGCCATTAAAAATTTGACCTTCCCATTCTTTCATTCTATTAGTAGCTCCTCTAAAATCAAAGTTACCAGTAAAGTTAATAAACCCTTTATCTCCAATAGGCAAACCGTAGTTGGCTCCTAAATTAAATTTTTCACCATCTACATCATCATCAGGATTCTCACTTGTGAAGTTTGCTCCAGTAGTAATACTTAAAGCAAGTTCATTAGTTGCATCTTTTAGTACAATATTAATTACCCCTGCAATAGCATCAGATCCATATTG
>CAJXYJ010000041.1 GCA_913063255.1 uncultured Flavobacteriales bacterium
GATCATATTATTTCTGATTGGGTTCAACAATTCTTACAAAACATATAGAAACAGTCCAAATTAACTAACAATAAAAACGAACACGATGAACCTTACAATAAACAACTTATCAAAAACCTATTCAAACGGTGTAAAAGCGTTACAAGATATTTCACTGGATATACCAACAGGAATGTTTGGACTATTAGGCCCAAATGGCGCAGGAAAATCTACACTGATGCGAACCTTAGCAACTTTACAAGAAGCAGACCAGGGTACGGTTTCTCTTGGAGATATCGATATCTTAAAACAAAAAAAGGAACTAAGACAAGTACTGGGATATCTTCCCCAACAATTCGGTTTGTATCCTAAAATATCTGCCGAAGTATTGTTAAATCATTTTGCGGTACTAAAAGGAATTACCAACAAAAACATCCGTAAAGAAACCGTAGAGGCGTTATTGCACAAAACAAATTTATATGCAGTTAGAAAACAAAACCTAAAGGGTTTTTCAGGTGGAATGAAACAACGATTTGGCATTGCACAAGCCTTGCTCAACAATCCGAAATTACTGATTGTAGATGAACCTACTGCAGGATTAGATCCTGTGGAAAGAAATCGGTTTTACAATGTGCTGAGTGAATTAGGAGAGAATACTGTCGTAATTCTTTCCACCCATATTGTAGAAGATGTAAAGGAAATGTGTACCAATATGGCCATCATTAATAAAGGGCAAGTTTTACTGAAAGGAAACCCTCTAAAAATAATCGAAGACTTAGAAGGAAAGGTATATAAGAAGACTATCGTAAAATCGGAATTGGAAACCTATAAACAAAGTTATCAAGTAATAAGTGAGAAACTATTTCTAGGAAAACCAATCATACATATTCTTAGTGACACGGAACCTGGGAATCGTTTTTTACCTGTTAATGCAGATTTAGAAGATGTTTATTTCTCTCAAATCTTTGGTAATAATACTAACCTTTAAACAATTTTATAATGATGTGGTACGAAATATTTAAATTCGAAATAAGATATCGTTTAAAACGATTAGATACTTATATTTTCTTTGCCTTTCTATTGTTGTTTTCCATTGTAGGTGTTGATTTTATTATGCAAGGGGTAGATATCGGTGGCATTAAAATGAATGCACCTTTGGTTATTGCAAAAACAATGGGTGCAATTACCGGGCTTTTCATGATACTAGCTTCTATGATAATGGGGGTTCCAATACTTAGAGACTTTGAATACAATATAGCCTCTCTTATGTATACGAACCCAATTAAAAAAAGAGACTATTTGTTGGGTCGATTTTTAGGTTCCTTCGCGATTTTACTCTTTGTTTTTAGCGGTGTTTTAATTGGGATGATCATCGGTGAATTCATGCCATGGCATAAACCTACAGATTACCATCCTTTTCTTTTTTACAGTTATTTGAAGCCTTTTATAACCGTTACTTTGCCTACTTTATTCTTTGGTGCTTCCTTGTTTTTTGTAAGTGGAGCATTGAGTAAAAAATTGGTAGTGGTCTATACGCAAGGAATCATCTTATTTGTCATTTTTATGCTGACAAAGGCGATTACAAATGATTTTGCACAAGCCCTTTTCGATCCCTTTTCTTTAACCACATTAACCTCGATTACCGAGTCCTGGACTGTTGCAGAACGCAATGTACAAGCCATCCCGTTTAGTGGAGTACTACTTTTAAATAAGTTGTTTTGGGTGTTATTTGGAATTGCAATATTATTTTTCGGTTATCAAAAATTCAGTTTTACCGTGGTAAAAGATAAGCGACGATTCAAGAAAAAAACACAGCCTATAGAGATTCAATCGAATGAGGCATCCAATACTGAAATTCCTGAGTTTAAAACAGCACATGGCTTGCCATCGAAGTGGAATGAATTAAGACATTTCTCTTGGTTTTATTTTGTTAGTGTTTGCAAGCAACCCTCCTTTTGGGCAATTGTTATTTGTGGGATGATCATTATTATAATTAATTCGGTGAATTTGGGAACAGTCTATGGAGTAGACAGTTATCCTGCAACCTATTTTATTGTGGAAGAACTTCAGGAGAACTCCATGTACTTTTTCCTTATTATTTTGATTTTTTATTCCGGAGAACTCATTTGGAAAGAAAGAAGCGTCGATTTAAACTTGATTTATGATGCTACCTCAATGTCTAATTTTCTAAACCTCGCCGGGAAATTTATAGGACTTATTGGCATTTATATCGTGCTTATGGTTTCACTGATTCTTTCAGGGATCCTATTTCAAACAATGAATGGGTATTATGACTATGAATTTCAAGTATATTTTAATGGTTTCTTTTTGGAAATACTCCCATTTTTAATATTGTACACTTTCATCGCATTCTTTGTACAGGTACTAACCAACAATAAGTTTATTGGGATTTTTATTGTGATGGTTTTATTTATCTTAATAACTGTCATTGGCGCATTCGGATATGATCACGCCCTCTATTTATTTGGCGGTAGTTCTTTAGGTACATATTCAAATATGAATGGATACGGCCATTTTATGACGCCATATCTAATCATAAAATCCTATTGGCTAAGCTTTGGAATTCTTTTGTTAATTGTCGCTTCTATAGTTTCCGTTAGGGGAACAGAAACAAGTCTTATAAAACGATTGATAGCGAGTAAATATCGAATAAGCAATTCAATTATGAAATTAGGAGCTTCGATGACTATCATTTTTATACTCCTTGGGGGCTATATATTTTACAATACCAATATATTAAATACCTATTGGACCAATTCTGAAGAAACTGAATTTAGAGTTGCCTATGAAAAAACATTAAAGAAGTTTGAATACTTCCCGCAACCAAAAATTGTGGATGTGAATTTAAAGGTTGATTTGTATCCTAAGTCCAGAGATTATACGGTTGAAGGTTATTATATGCTGAAAAATACGAGTGATTCGTTAATTTCAGAAGTGCATGTTCAAAAGATCATAGAATCTGATGTCGTATTAAATTCTGTTGCCTTTGAAGGTGGAGCAACAGAGGATAAGAAGTATAAAACCTATGATTATAGTATCTTTAAATTAAACCAAGTATTACATCCAGGTGATTCTGTAAAAATGAATTTTGAACAAACCTATACCACCAAGGGATTCGAATCTAGCACTGGCAGCACTACTATTGTGAATAACGGTACTTTTTTTAATAATAATAATTTTCCATCCTTAGGCTATAATAAAAAATATGAGCTTAATGATGCAGGTGAAAGAGCAGACAACCATTTACCCGAAAGAAAAAATAAAGCTGGAAGAAACGATGCAAAAGAGCTATTAAACGCTAGATCTGGAAGTGATTCTGATGGAATTAATTTTGAAATTGTCATTGGAACGTCAGAAGATCAAACGGCCATCGCTCCGGGAACGCTTTTAAAGAAGTGGACTCAGGACAATCGAAACTATTTTCATTATAAAATGGAAAACCAAATGATTGATTTTTATTCCATAGTTTCAGCGGAATATGAAGTAAAGAAAGATACCTGGACATCAAACTTGGATTCTTTGGCCAAGCCTGTTGATCTTGAAGTCTATTATAGCAAAGGACACGATTATAATGTAGACCGAATGATGACAGCCATGAAAACGTCTTTTGAGTATTTCAGTACTAATTTCAGTCCTTATCAATATGAGCAAATGCGGATTATGGAATTCCCTCGCTATGCAGAATTTGCACAATCATACCCCGGAACCGTTCCCTTTTCAGAGGCTATTGGCTTTGTATTGGATATTGATGACGAAGCCGATGTAGACATGGCTTTTTATGTAACGGCACATGAATTGGCACATCAATGGTTTGGAATGCAGGTAGAAGCAGCAAACGTTCAGGGTCGGCACCTTATTTTAGAAACCCTATCGCAATACGCTGCTTTAATGGTTTTAAAACAACAGTATTCTGAAGAAAAAGTACAGCAATTTTTAGCGTTGCAGGTTGATAAATATAAAGAAGGAAAACGCAGAGAACATGAGCAAGAACCCTCTTTGGCATTGGTAGAAAACCAAGATTATATTTACTATGCCAAGGGTGCAATTAACATGTATGAATTACAGCAACAAATAGGAGAAAGTAATGTTAATTTAGCCTTAAAGCGATTTATTGAGGATTGGAATACTATTGATGGTAAATTAAAAATGAAAACAGATCGATATGCAACTACTAATGATTTGTTGGGTTATTTTAGAGAGGTTACGCCAAATGGACTTCAGCATATCATTCATGACCTGTTTGAAACGATAGAGCCATTGAATATTCCAAATATATGATACGGTTCAAGTTAATACCCTAAAATTATAATTTTCAAAGAAGAGCACTAATGTGCTCTTCTTTATTTGATACCGCAAATTTAGAAAAGCGAAGTCTGTCTGGCTGTTTTTTTTGATGAAGGCCTAAAAAATGGTGATGGAAATTTTAAAAGGATTATTTAGGTAGAAGCAAGCACTTACAGCTATTAACCACCTATAATACAGCGTATTAATTTAAACGCCCCATTAATTAAATAAAAAATGGTAAATTACTGCTGTTTTCAACTAATCGTTAAATTCATATTACCTCCCCTATTTTTTTTGTTATTGGTGTTTTACTTTTTTTTTTAAATAAACTGTTTACAACACCAGAAGTGATGTTTGCCTAATATTAATAGGTAAGCACCACTTTTTATATTAATAACACACTAAAAACAATTATGAAAAACACAATCATTGATACTGAAAAAAAAACAGAATCTGTAGCTAAGACTTCCCTAGAAAAATTAAGGTATGATTATGACCTAATGCTTGATTATGCCATTAAAAGAGGAATTCTACTTCCTAAACAAATAATTTTAGATAATTCCAATCTGAATAATGGTGAAATGGTAGCTAATTATAATGATTTAGTAAATGCCATACTGCCAACTTCAGTTGAAAGTATATCTTATATCAATAAGCATGTATTTAGGAATGAGGTTAATAAAAAATGGTACCAGATCCCCATCTATAGCAAGGGGTTGGTTGTTTCGTTTCTTGCCTTATTTAGTGTCATTGCTTTCAGTTTGTCCCCAAATGTTAATACAGAAAGTCTTTCGCAGGGGATATTATCATCTTCAGGTATAACGCTATTCTTAAATTTATTATTTATATGTTCTTTATCCTTGTTGGGGGTAATGTTCTATACTATAAAATCAATGAATGCTAAAATTAAAACTTATACCCTTACAGAAGTAGATGTTTTAACATTGAACTCTGCTATTTTAATAGGAGTCATTTCAGGATTTTTTATTTCAGAAGTATTTTCAGCCCTCGTTACAGGTGGTCTAGGTGGTTCGGTACTATTATCCAAAATGACATTGGCAATATTAGGTGGGTTTTCATCTGATGCCATATTTACCATGCTTCAAGACATTGTAAACAAGTTAAAAGCATTATTCACCTCTACGACGTAAATAGATTAATAATATTATATGCTTAATTCGGCCAAAAACTTGTATTGATTCAAAATATAACTATTGGTCAGAATTTATTAAAGACAAATGAGAATAAACCCCCAAATACGATTCATATTTGGGGTTTATTTTTTATTTATAATTCGCCAATATCTTTAAAAACTTATCGTGCAGTTCTTGAGTGTAATCTAAATGGGTAACAAGCCTTAATTTACCTTGTCCCATAGTGCTTATCTTTACATCCATCTCATTCATATCGCTCAAGAATTTTGATATATCTAATCCTTCCTTTAGGTAAAAAATTACAATATTGGTTTCTGTAGGCTCTACATTTTTAATGTAAGGAAGCTTTGTTAACACCTCAGCAATCTCCCCTGCTCTTTTATGGTCTTCTGCCAATCTATCTATATGGTTGTCCAATGCATATATTCCTGCAGCTGCCATAAAACCTACTTGTCGCATTGCTCCCCCTAAAATTTTACGAATTCGGATGGCACGTTGCATTAAATCTTTATTCCCCAATAAAATGGTCCCTATTGGAGTACCTAATCCTTTGCTTAAACAGATAGAAATAGAATCGAAAATCTTTCCATATTCTTTAGGATCTTCTTTTTTTACTACTAAAGCATGCATGAGCCTAGCACCATCTAAATGAAGTCCTAGCCCGTGAGCATCACAAACCTTTCTTATTTTTTTAAACTCTTCAAAATCGTAACATGCTCCTCCCCCTTTATTGGTCGTGTTTTCTAAACAAACCAGGCTAGTTACTGGAGTATGGTAATCCTCAATAGGGCTTATAGCCTCTTCTATTGCAGCTGCGGTAATCATTCCACGATCTCCATCTATCAAATTGCAAGTTACCCCACTATTAAAGGCAGCTCCTCCCGCTTCAAAATTATAGACGTGTGCCCATTTATCACAAATTAATTGATCTCCGGGTTGTGTATGCAATTTAATAGCAGCCTGATTAGACATAGATCCTGTAGGAAAAAATAAAGCAGTATCCATCCCAAACATTTCTGTAAACCTTCGTTCCAATTCGTTTACAGAAGGATCTTCTTTATATACATCATCTCCGGTTTGCGCATTCATAATCGCTTCTAACATTCCTAGAGTTGGCTTAGTGAAAGTATCACTTCTTAAATCTATAATCATATTTATTGCCCGAGAAGTCGGGTAACTCATTATATTAAACTCTTTATTTAATGCTAACTAAAATTGTCTTTTAAACTTGAATTCGTTCTCTGAAATTATTGCCTCAAGGCTTTTTTCTAGGACTACAACTTCAAGTTTATTATTAGATTCAAAATTAAGATTTTCATATTTAGATTCGTTAGTTAAATCGTATAAATTATATTTTTGACCATAGCTATTATTATCCCAATTAAATTGAAACAACCTATTGCAAGGGTACACCTTAGATCTTTTCACTGGTACATTCTCTGGATTTTTAACCGCATAAGCTTTTACCAATCCTTTTTCTAATTTTTTACTATTGTTGTTTACATAATCCAATACAGAATTATTTGCTAAGGCTAAGGAAAAAAACATTCCACAATTGTCTATTTTTTTAATCATAGCCTGATCTCCTTCCATCCAAAAAATAAAAACTTCGTAATAGGTTCCCTTAGAAATACACATCTTCCCATCTTTTAGTTGAAACATCTTAGTCTTCCCTATACAATACTTATTCATATAAAAGTAGTTAGTTATATCCCTGTTTTTTAGGCTCTCTGTAAATTCAGAAACTAAGTCCTCCACATAGCTTTTATCGTTTTGAGCAATGCTCATGGCACTTATAATACCGAAGAATAAAAACAATAATAATTTTTTCATAATTAATTTATTAAACATTGATAGCTCCCAATAGGGCTTCCATCAGGAATTTTAGTTGATTTATCTATTTTAAATTTTTCTAGGTTTTTTCTATATTCTGAAATCGTTCTTAATATTTGTTTTGAAAATTCATCCTTTGAAGCATACCTACTTTTCGCAAGCTCCTCAATGCTGAAATTAACAATTCCTTTTACTTGAGGGATGCTTTTAGAGCTTGCAACTAAATTTAATAGATACTGCAAGGTAACGTATTGTATGGTTTGCTGAATTTCTATATCATAACTCGTTTTATAATTTGCATCAAAGGTTGTTTTTTTCAATTCGCTTAAGACCTCTTGCAATCCTAATGCATCTGCATCTATTGCTTTTTGCTGAATTAATCTATTGGCACGTTCTGGATGCAATAACAATTTTAAGGTCATTTCGCTGGCAGTTGCAGCAGCACCTAGAGCATCGAAAGCCACACCTGTTTTGCTTTTAAACGATTCTCTGGTTCTTGGATACCCCATTGCTCTGGGTGGGAAAAGTTTCAGTTTATCTTCGGGAATTTTTAAGGTTACAACTTCCAATGTTTTTAAAACTGAAGTCAATGCTTCTTTCTGTTCTTTATAGGAAACCGTTTCTACAATAACACCCTTGCTTCCTTTTATGGCATAATTATAATCCAAACCACCTATACTTTTTATAGTAGCTTCGGTTTGGTAGCGATGGTAAAAATACAGGGGTACAAATACGTCTTCTAAAACCGAATAAGGTTCCCCATTTTTAATATTATCTTCTGAAAAATTTGCAATTGCTTGAGCTCTTAATTGCAAAACATTCTGCAATTCTTGGGAAGCATTTTCACCATTATCCCAAAGGTGCGCTTTGGCATGTGCTCCTCCCTGCGGACGTGCATCTGCATCTGAAATATATTGCAAACCTTTCTCAAATGCTTGGTCTAATAGGTCCCTTAAATAGGGGGTTTCTTCTTCTCCCTCAGGAATATCGCTATAAGAATAGGCCACTGTCACCTTATCCCAAACTCCTATTTTATCATCGTAAGCATCGGTAAAAATCACTTCTCCATTCACTAATTTTAACATTGGATGTGGATAATCCATCACACTAGACCTACCGGTTGGACTTGCAGCAAAATTATGTGCAAAACCAAGAGTGTGTCCTACTTCATGAGCTGCTAATTGGCGAATTCGTGCCAATGCCATTTCTAACATTTGCTGGTAATTATCGTCCCTTTCGGCAAAGGGTTTATTTATTAATGCTTGTGCGATTAGAAAATCTTGTCGAATCCGTAAGCTTCCTAAACTTACGTGACCTTTTATTATTTCTCCCGTTCTTGGGTCGCTTATAGAACCACCATAACTCCAACCTCTGGTAGAACGATGTACCCATTGTATTACATTGTATCGCAAATCTAATGGGTCTGCATCTGGTGGTAGCATTTTTACCTGAAAACCATTGGAATAACCAATTGCTTCAAAAGCCTGGTTCCACCAACTTGCTCCATCTACCAATGCCGAACGAATAGGTTCTGGAGTTCCAGGATCTAGATAATATATAATAGGTTCGACTGCTTCACTTTTTTCAGATTCTGGGTTTTTCTTTTCCAACCTATGTCTATAGATAAATCGTTTTTTTATGGGTTCCCAAATGGGAGTAGCATAATCCATATAACTCATCGGGTAAGACCCACAGCGAGTATCAAACACACGAGGCTGGTAATTGTTATCTGGTAATGCCATAAAACTATGGTGTTGTATTACCGAAATAGAATTAACATTAGGTGCGATTTTCTCTATATTTTTTCCGGTAGGTTCCCCAACTAGGGTTAATAAAGTTTCAAATTCTATATTTTTAGGAAAGGCTTTGGTGTTTTCTAACCAAAGAGTATTTCTAGAGGAGTCCAATTTATATATCCCCTCCTTTTTCTTTTTTAAACGTTTTGCAACTCCATGGGCATCTAAAAGCAAGAAAGGTGTAATATTTATAACATAAGTGCTTCCCTGTGTTTCTTTAATGGGAAAACCAAACAATACCGATTTTGCAAAGGCCTGCTCTATCGATTTTTTTTCTAAATCGTTTTCGGTATTTGCACGATACTTCTGATTGGGTTGCAGCAATAAAATTTTATTCCCGCTTTTTATAAACTTTACCACTACGCCATCCCCTATTTTTCCTCTGTCTAACCCAATATCGTTAGATCCCAATCCGGTAGCTAAAAAATGGCTGTATAAAAAATCGGTATTTAATTTATCGACTTCCAAATAGATTTCGCCATCACTTTCGGAATAATGGAAATTAAAAAACCCTTCGAAAGATTGCAGGTCTTTTTTTCCTTCTAAAAATTGAGCGCTTAGTGAATGTATTCCGAAGAAGAATAAAAAACATAGGAGGATATATTTCATGTGTCTTTATTTATTGTTTTTTATGGTCACATGCTGTTCGCTATTAGTGATTCCCTTATGAGTGAAAAAAATTAACATGCTCGTTTCATATATAAATACTTTAAATTGCCTAAAGTATGTTAAAGTTCTAAGTGCCTTGCCTTTATAAACAAGAAAAAATATCTATAAGAAATATAATTTTAGTGCAATTAAATACTTTTAACTTCAAGTACTTTTTTAATCCCTTAAATCTATAAAAAAAAATACAATTTCCTTTTAGGAAGGATAGTTAAATTCTATTTTTGGTGAAATTTAGAATTGAATTTAAGTGCTTTCAATAATTTTAGGCACTTCTAACTTTAGTACATTTTAAGTACTATTAAAAACAGATCCCCGTTTTCACGGGGAATTATTTATGACAACAACAGATCAACTAAACGATCTTAGAGAGCGCCTGGAGGCGTTAAGGGGGTATCTTTGACCTTGCTGGTAAAAAGATAGAAATCGCAAACGACGAAGAGAAAACCTACGACCCTAATTTTTGGAACCAGCCTAAAGAAGCTGAGATTTTTATGAAATCGCTTCGGAACAAAAAAAAATGGGTAAGTGACTTTAATAATGCAGTATCCTTAACCGATGATGCCGAAGTTATCTTCGAGTTTTTTAAAGAAGGAGAAGGAACTGTCGAGCATGTAGATAGCAAATACCAAGAAGCTTTAGAAGCAATAGATACTTTAGAATTTCGGAATATGCTTAGTGAAGAAGGAGATTCATTAAGTGCTGTTTTACAAATTACTGCCGGTGCCGGTGGTACCGAAAGTTGCGATTGGGCAAATATGCTGATGCGTATGTATTTAATGTGGGCAGAAAAGCACAACCTTAAGGTAAAGGAGCTTAATTTTCAGGCAGGGGATGTAACCGGTGTAAAAACGGTAACTCTAGAAATAGATGGTGATTATGCCTTTGGATGGCTAAAAGGAGAAAATGGCGTACACCGACTGGTACGTATCTCCCCTTTTGATAGCAATGCCAAACGCCATACTAGTTTTGCTTCGGTTTATGTATATCCCTTAGCAGACGATACCATAGAGATAGACATTAACCCATCGGATATTTCTTGGGCATTTGCTCGTAGTGGTGGTGCTGGAGGACAGAATGTAAATAAGGTAGAAACCAAGGCGATTTTAACTCATGAACCTAGCGGAATTGTAATTCATAATTCTGAAACCCGTTCGCAGTTAGAAAATAGAGAAAAAGCCATGCAAATGTTGAAATCGCAATTGTATGAAATTGAACTGCGGGAACAACAGGCACAGCGTAACGAGATTGAGTCTAGTAAAATGGCAATAGAATGGGGTTCGCAAATTCGCAATTATGTTTTGCATCCTTACAAATTAATAAAAGACGTTCGTACTGCTCATGAAACTGGAAATGTAGATGCGGTATTGGATGGGAATATCGACGGTTTTCTAAAAGCCTTTTTAATGATGAATGGACAGGAAGAAAAAACCGATGAGTTATAATAAATAGTATTAAATATAGAACCAAAACCATATGGATATAGGAACAATTATTTTAGCAATATCACTAACTATCATCATGTTTGGCATGGGCTTGTCTCTGGTTAAAAATGATTTTATTCGATTATTTCAAAATCCAAAAGCAATAGTTGTTGGGCTATTAAATCAGATAATTTTACTCCCCATTATTGCCTATGTATTGATCAGCCTATTTAATGTTGGAGCAGATATAGCAATAGGGTTAATGATTTTGGCTGCTTGTCCGGGTGGCCCTACCTCAAATCTTATTACTTATTTGGCAAAAGGAGATGCTGGCTTATCTATTTCATTAACAACCTTGAATAGTCTGATCACTATTTTCACCATTCCATTTGTGGTTGACTTTGCCTTAAATCAATTTTTAGATGTTGATGAAATGGTTCAAATCAACAAAATACAAACGGTGATTCAAATATTTGTAATCGTAATCATTCCAGTTTCTTTGGGGATGTTATTAAAGAGAGCTAAACCTAATTTTGCAGATAAAATGAATAAACCCGTTAAGATTGCTTCTGGCGCGGTTTTATTTTTAGTTATTCTAGGGTTGGTTATAAAGAAAAAAGAAGAGCTTATCCCCTATTTACTACAAGCAGGATGGACAAGCTTAGCATTAAATGTCACCACCATGTTAGTTGGTTTAGCAACAGCGAAACTTGCAAGGTTAAATTTGGCACAATCCATAACGATTTCGATAGAGTCCGGAATACAAAATGGGACGATGGCAATTGCCATTGCTTCAGGGATATTAATGAATGATAACTATGCTATTGCCCCTGCTGTTTATAGTCTTATTATGTTCTTTACTGGTGGTATTATTATAGCTATTGGGATAAAGGCTCAAGCTTTAAAATTGAAAATTGGAGATAAATAAAAAAGGACATCATTGCTTATTTACTATTTCGACTACATGTCAGCAAAGTAGAATTAAAATTAATAATAAAATGAAAAACATATTTACTATAATATCGGTTCTAATATCTTTCACAGTATTTTCACAAGAACATCGCCCAGAAATTCACTGTAAACACTTTTTATATGGATATCCATATGGAACGCCTAAAACAAATGATTTAATAATACGAGACATCTATGCGCTTTCCAACAATGATTTCACCAAGTTTGCGGATTGGGTAGCTTACAGATTAACATTCCATGAAGTAGATGGAGATTTAAACGTAGAAAGAAAATGGAAAGCAGATCCTTGGTTAGATAGTAATGAGACATTAAAACCCAAGCCAGATGATTATAAAAATGCAAATAAAAAACTTAAAACCGATAGAGGACATCAAGCACCTCTAGCTTCATTTAAAGGTTCCAAATACGCTTCACACACCAACTATTTAAGTAATATAACACCACAGAAATCTGCACTTAACCAAGGACCATGGGTTCGTTTAGAGAACAAAATTAGGGATGTTGTAAAAGACGGTAATACTACCTACGTTATGACGGGTCCTCTTTATGAAAGAGACATGCCAAAACTTCCAAAAAGTGATATCCCGCATAAAGTGCCAAGTGGCTATTGGAAGATTATTAGTGTTGAAAATTCTGAAGGTATCCATGTGTCTGCTTTTATATTTGATCAAGATACCCCAAGAAGTGATAAGGTTAAGGAACATGAAGTAACTGTTGATGAAATAGAACTTAGGTCTGGATTAGATTTTTTCTGGATGTTGGAAAATAGTGTAGAGAAGGATCTAGAAGAAACTAAAAATGTAGATTTTACTAATAAATATTTTAAAGATTAATTAAAATAATCCGTTTGAAATAACAAGTTCATCAAACTAAAACTCCAAATGAAATACTGCAAAATCTTACTAATTCTTTTTCTTATTTTTAGTTGTTCCAATCAAAAAGTAACAGATATAAGAATTTCTGTTTTTGAAGAAAAATTAGGTGATAAAGAAACGAAAGCATTGAATTTACTGGTATCTGATTTTGAAAATAATTTAAAAAAAATCTATCCAGATTTAACAATTGAAAAGGGGTATCGACAATATTTGAATGATATGATTTCTGATTCAACAACCGATTGGAATAAATTTAAATTCCAATCAGAAAATACAAACTCAGAATTTCATAAAAGCGGATTATGGAATGAAGTATACAATAAAGAAGCCCTAAGAGGTTTGGAGTTAAATCATGTTGGAAAATATATTCAAGCGCTTTATGCGGTAAAGGATTCTAATTCTTTAGTAAAATTATACACAGAAAAGAGACAAGCTGCAGGAATGATGCACAATGAATTATTCGTTCCAGGAATTTTAAGTTCAAATCCCAATTTTAATGACTATTTCCATAAACGAATAGTTGTGTTGGAATTCAGTTTCTGATAAAATTATACTTGCCAATTACGAACTATTGCAATAATTATAAAAATATGTAACCCATATTGATTTTAATTCGTCTTAGTACAAAATTAAAATCATAATGAAAAAAACACGTTTAGTCTTATCGACAATTGCATTAGTAATATTAGGAACATTAGCTATAAATGCTCAAGAAAAAATAAATCCCACAGATACTTTTACTAAAATTGATACTTATTTAAATAATGGGATCGCCAACGGTTTTTCTGGTGCAATTCTAGTTAGTAAAAAAGGAGAGTTAATTATAAATAAGGGCTATGGCTTTGCGATCAAGGATAGCAAAACTCTTAACAACCCAAATACCATATTTGATATTGGTTCCAATACCAAACAATTCACCAGTACTGCAATTTTAAAGCTTGTGGAACAAAACAAAGTAAACCTTACAGATTCATTAAGCAAATATTTTGAGAATCTTCCAGAAGACAAGCAAAGCATTACAATACATCAATTATTAACACATTCTGCTGGTTTTTCAGAGTATATAGGACGTGACTTTTCAGAAATCTCTCAAGAAGATTTCTTTGATCAACTTTTTGCTAGTGAATTATTATCTGAGCCTGGAGAAAAATATTCTTATTCTAATACTGGATATAGCATTTTGGGAAGAATTATAGAATTAGCTTCTGGTCAACCTTACGAAGCTTTCTTAAAAGAGCATTTATTTACACCAGCTGGAATGTTACAAACAGGATATCTTTTACCTAAATGGAATACAAAACAGATGTCTCATGGATACAACAGAAATATAATAGAAACAGAGTCAACAATTACACGTTATCAAGAAACTGGAGATATTAATTGGCATTTAAAAGGAAATGGTGGAATCAACTCTACTCAAAATGATATGTTGCTTTGGTATAAAGCATTAAAAACGAATAAAATATTGACCCCAGAATCATTTAAAAAGTTAACAACACCTTATGTTTTATCTCCAAAAGGCACCTATAGTTATGGCTATGGCTGGATAGTTGAAAATTCAAAAGCCAATACATTAATAATATCTCATAACGGCTCTAATGGAACATTTTCACATTCTTTAATCTGGTATCCTGAAGAAGATTTATATATAGTATACGCTACAAATGCAAATAGCGCAAAAGTAGAAGACATTGCTTATGTTGTTGCAAAAATAATTTTGGACGAAAGCTATGTCCCAGAGCCAATAAAAAACAATGTATACTCCTATGTGATGACCTATTTGAAACAACATTCAATAGATAAGTCGAATGAACTTCTTAATATGCTTCAAGAAAATTATGCTGATGATTTTACAAATTCAGGAACTTTAAATACAATTGGATATTTACTTTTAAGATCCAATGAAAATTTGGATTGGGCTTTAGAGTTATTTAAAATAAATATGCAACAATACCCAGAAGATGGGAATCTTTGGGATTCATTAGGGGATGGATATTTAGCAAATAATCTAAAAAAAGATGCTAAAAAAAGTTTTCAAAAAGCAGTAGAATTGGGTAATAAAGATTCACAGGAAAAACTAACAGAGTTAATTAACAAATAGATTAAATAAGAGTTATTAATACTGTAACATATTAGTGTATAAAGCGTCATAATACCATCAAAATCATTTTATAAAAAGTATATGACAATTTTAGTAGTAGGTGCAAGTGGTGCAACAGGAAGACTATTAGTAGAACAACTTTTAAAGCAAGGGCAAAATGTAAAGGCAATTGTTAGGTCTCCAGAAAGTTTACCAGATTCTTGGAAATTGAATAGCCAACTTCAAATTATCACTGCTAGTATCTTAGAATTAAGCGATAATGAATTAAGAGAACTTGTTTTAGATTGTGATGCAATTGCATCCTGCCTTGGGCATAATATGACTTGGAAAGGAATTTACGGCCAACCAAGAAAATTGGTGACCGATGTTGCTCGCAGACTTTGTAATGCCATAGAAGCTAACAAACCAAATAGTGCCATTAAATATGTATTAATGAATACTACAGGCAATAGCAATCGCGATTTAACGGAATCGATTTCTTTTGGACAAAAATGTGTCATAGGTCTTATACGTCTACTTTTACCGCCACATGTAGATAATGAAAAGGCTGCAGATTATTTACGAACTAAAATTTGTCAAAGCCATGCCTATATTCAGTGGGTTGCAGTACGACCAGACAGTTTAATTAATGAAGAAGAAGTTACAGAATATAAAGTTTATCCATCACCAATTAGATCTGCCATTTTTGACGCTGGTAAAACTAGCCGTATAAATGTTGGTAATTTTATGGCTACTCTAATAAGCGATAATGAATTGTGGAATAAATGGAAAGGACAAATGCCCGTAATCTATAATAAATCCTACACCGAATAATTAAACAAGGTGTATAATATGTTATCTTGGTAGTCCATTCAACTACCAAATAATAATGATAAAATATCAAATAGAAAATAACCTTTCGCCAGAGGAATTTAAAGAATTACTCATAAAATCAACACTTGGAGAAAGAAGACCTGTAGATGATTTCAATAGAATTAAAGCTATGATCGAAAATGCCAATTTAATCTTCACTGCAAGGGTAAATTCAAAATTAATAGGTGTTGCAAGATCCATTACCGATTTTGTTTACTGTACCTATCTTTCAGATATTGCTGTTGATACTGAATTCCAAAAACAAGGAATAGGAAAAGAATTGATAAGATTAACAAAAAAAGAAACCCCAAAAGCCTCCCTAATACTTTTGGCCGCTCCAAAAGCATTGGATTATTATGCCCATATTGGCATGACGAAGCATACTGCATGTTTTGTCTTGAAATCAGATAAAGATTTAGATTAAGGCTATATCTCAGATAGAATATTCGAGGATTTAATAAAGTTATTATTAAATTTGTAGAGAATGGAAAACAAAAAAACAATAGTCGTTGTTGGTGGCGGATTTGCAGGTTTAGCATTTATAAAAAAACTAGCTTCTTCTAATAAATACCAACTTATTTTAGTAGACATTAATAACTACAATTTCTTTCCTCCCTTAATTTATCAAGTTTCCACAGGTTTTATGGAGCCTTCTGCTATAAGTTATCCCTTTCGGAAAATCTTAAGAGATAAAGAAAATGTTCGGTTTAGACTCGGCTCTTTAGAGAAGGTTGTTTCTTCTGAAAATAAAATCATTTTAAATAATGGGGAACTTCATTATGACATATTAGTGATGGCTACGGGTACAGAAACTAATTTTTTTGGTAATAAGAATATTGAAGAAAATAGTTTACCCATGAAAACCATAAGCGATGCCCTTGCGCTTAGAAATACTCTATTTACAAGATTAGATCGTGCCACTCGCCTTAAAGATAATGAAGAACGAAAAAAACTGTTAACCTTTGTTATTGCAGGAGCAGGACCTACAGGAGTAGAACTTTCGGGTATTTTTTCTGAAATGAGAACGCATATTCTTAAAAAAGACTATCCCGAATTGAAAGATGAAGATTTAGGGGAAATCTATTTAATAGATGGGCAAGATGCAGTATTGGCATCCATGTCTAAAAAATCACAAAATTACACTTTCAATAAATTACAAGAATTGGGGGTACATATTAAATTGAACACACTTGTAAAAGATTTTGACAAGGGTATTGTTTACTTGTCTGACCAAACAGAAATTGAAACCGAAAATTTAATATGGGCTGCAGGAATATCAGCAAAGACCTTTGAAGGTTTTTATCCAAAAAGTTATGGCAGAGGAAAACGTTTAAAAGCGGATGATTATAATTTAGTAGAGGGCTATTATAATATTTACGCTTTAGGAGATAGCGCTATTATTTGTGGCGATCAAGAATACCCAAATGGACATCCTCAATTAGCACAACCCGCACTACAACAAGCCAAAAACCTAGCAGAGAACCTGAGTTTAAATAACGAATCTTGGAAACCTTTCAATTACACAGACAAAGGCTCCTTAGCAATTATTGGTAGAAATAAGGCTGTTATGGATGCCCCAAAGCATGCTTTCTTTATTAAAGGCTTTATTGCTTGGTTCATTTGGATTTTTGTGCACATTATGGGACTGGTTAATTTTAAAAATAAATTCCGAACTTTCTATAATTGGATAGGATATTATATATATAAAGACCAGTATTTTAGAATGATTATTGCTCCAAGGGAAAGAAAAAATAAGGAATAGTGAAATGCTCCATAAGATTATAATTACAGTGTATTTGAAAAGCTAGATAAGATGACCGAAATAATTGATTTAAGTCAAGAGATATATGAAGGGATGCCTGTTTATAAAGACCTTCCACAGGTTAAAATGACTATTCATAATTCTCACGAAGAATGGGATGGAATTGAAAACCCAGTAAAGAAAACTCCAGCTGTACATAAATTAGAACTTGGAGAACATACAGGCACTCACGTAGATGCTATCAATCATATGGCACAACAGTACGAAGGACAATCTATCGACACCATGCCTTTGTCTATGTTCTATACCGAAGGAATTTGTTTAGATTTCTCGCACAAAGGACTAAAAGAATTAATTGAAACTCATGAATTAGAAAATGCTTGTGTAAAAGCTGGAGTAGAAATAAAAAAAGGAGATACTGTTTTACTTTATACCAATCATTATAGAAAAGCTTTTAATAGTAAGGATTGGGGCAATGGTCCAGGAATTACAACAAATGCAGCAGAATGGCTAGGAAATAAAAAAATAGCTGCTTTTGGGGTTGAGACAATGTCCCCAGGAGTTCCAGGAATTTCGAATAAAGAAGTGCATCATATTTGTGGAAAACTCGGTTTTACGCATTATGAGAATATGATTAACCTTTATAAATTAATTGGCCGTGGTAGATTTCGTTTTGTTGGACTGCCTCTAAAAATTAGAGGAGGAACAGGTTCTCCAGTAAGAGCTATTGCTATATTTGAGAGCTAAATGATATATTTAACCTTTGGAAATACAGGTTCTGGGAAAACAACTTTTTGGAGGATTGGTTTGAAAAAACCAATGAAACAGAAATGAAGAGTGGAATTTTAATTTCAGAATAAAAAAGGAATAATGAATTGTTAAACTCTTCAAAAATTAATCACTTGAAAGAATCATCCTTTCTATATTTATAGCATTAAAACTCTATAAAATGCACAAAATTGTAATTTACCTAGTTGTATCACTTTTGGTTTTTCCCTATACTATACAAGCTCAAGACATCTCTTTTGAAAATTACAATCCAACTTCTACTCTAGTAGTGCCTGGAGAATCCATTAATAAAGCTAAATATCCATTTATAGATATTCATGGGCATCAATACAGAATGGCCAATCAAAATTTAAGTCCTGTAATACAAGCAATGGACACTCTAAATATGGGGATTATGGTGAACTTAAGTGGACGCTCAGGATCTAATTTAATGAAATCTGTAAAAAATATTAAAGACCATTATCCCAATCGATTTGTTGTTTTTGCCAATATCGATTTTGATGGGGTTGGAAAAGATAACTG
>CAJXYJ010000042.1 GCA_913063255.1 uncultured Flavobacteriales bacterium
TGATCCGTATCGTCTAATTTAAATTTAGTCATTATTTATTTTAATTAATTGACTGCAAATTTACTAGTTATATTTATTAATTATACCATTTTTGCTAAAATTAATTAATGGATTCCCATTTTTATTAATAATAGTTGAAATTTTATCTCCATTTTTAACACTATTTTGTGAATTCACTAATATAACTTCTCTATTCCCTTGAATCTCAAGATGTCCATACATGTTTTCTAGAACACCTATGCTCTCCACCTTTGGATTAAAATGTATTTTACCATTAGCCAATATTTCAACATATTGTATTGCTATTGAAAAGGGGGCTTCCTCTTCACTTAATCTAATATTCCTAAGAATAACATCTTTATAATTCTTTTTATTTTCAGGAATTACAAAATATTCATTTTCATCCCCTTCATCTGTTTTCACCATTTCAAATAAGGAAAGAAATGAATAGAATACATATTCTCTAGTTTTTTCCCTTAAATAATCATCCTTATTATGTCCAGCTTCAAAAAGTATTACTGGCACACCATTCATCTGAAAATAATCCCCAAAACAATTATGATTAAAGGCATCATCATACCTTCCCACCTGCCCTGGAATGTATTTCTGTAAGCAATTATTCATTTTATCAATGAGTTTCATAGCTTCTATTCGAGAAGAAACCACTTCTCTTTCCTTATTAGCAGCAGGAGAAAGGAAGGAAACTGTTGCCGGAAGTCCATTTTCTAATCCAAAAATAGTTCTTTGTCCATGAAGATTTAAACAAAGGTCTGGATCTATGACTGTAAAGGATTTCATTAATATTTTACTTTCCTTTTGAGATAAATCTTGTGCATCCCTATTTAAATCAACCAAATTTGAGTTTTCTCTTGTATACAGCTCTGCTCCGTCAGGATTCAATATAGGAATGATATATAAGGTGTAGTTATCAAGAAAAGCTCTTATTTCATCTTGAAACAAGTCTTTTTGTACCATAAATTTAAGGAAATCGAAGATTGCTTTAGTTGTCGTGCTTTCATTTCCATGCATTTGAGACCATGCAAGAACCTTTTTTTTTCCTTTTCCGATTTTTAACATGGATATATTTTTACCCAATTCTGATTGCCCAAGTGAAGAAATTTCAAAGGTATTTTTATATTCTTCCAACAAGGGTTCAATCTGTTCCAAGGTTATATATCTTCCCGCTAAACGTGACTCAAAATTATCGGAATACCAAGCTTCAATTTTCATAGGTTTTATGGATCAACTACAAAGGTAAACAATGCTTGGTTTACAATTGTAAACAAGTCAAAGCGTATGAAAGTTGTACCATTGTAACCAATTTTAGTTCCTAATATGTATATTTCAACAGAAACATAAGTCTGTTTTATTTTTCACAAGCTAACTATCTCTATTTCATTTTATTAACCCCATCTCTCTAAAGTTATAGTTTATTGTTTTTAACCATTTTACATATTACTATTTGTAGTGTTACAATATTACATTACATTTGTAATATCAAATTCAGCGAATAAAACATTACAATGGTAAACAGTACAGATTTTGGTAAAAGACTCCAGGTTATCTTGAATTATTATGGGATTTCTGCTACTGATTTCTCTAACCAAATTAGTGTAAATAGATCTACAATTTCCCACCTCCTATCTGGTAGAAATAAGCCTAGTTTAGATTTTGTAATGAAGGTTTTGGAAAAATTTCCAGAGGTAGAATTGTATTGGATTTTAAATGGAAAAGGAAGTTTTCCATCAGAGAAAAATGAAAATTCCTCTACTTCTATTATAAATGAAAAAAAACCTAAGATTGGTACTTCTTTAAAAAATAAAGTAAATACCGAAAATGACGCCCCTCTTCCTATAAATATTTCTAAAAGTTTGAATGAGGATAATATTGATCGTATTATTATTTTCTATAAAGACGGTAGCTTTAAATCATATAAAAACTAAAATAATTCATTTATAATTCAGAAATTCGTATAAAATTTTACAAATGCGTTTTTTGATTATTTTTCTTATTTCTTTTTCATTAATTAGTTGTTACCAAGCAGAACGTAACTGTTCGTATTTTAAGGTCGGCACATTTGAATATGAAGCCTTAGTGGGAACTGAAATGCTCACAACTACCTTTGTTCGCAACGATTCTATTGAAATCGATTATTTTAAAGGAAAAGCAGATACTTCTTCCATTCGTTGGATTAATGACTGTGAGTATATTGTTAAAAAAATCAATCCAAAAAGGATGGCAGAAGAAAAAGCCATTCATATGAAGATACTAACTACAAATGGTGAAGAATATATTTTTGAATACAATATTGTAGGGGATACTAAAAAACAAAAAGGAACAGTAAAAAAAATAAAGTAAATGCCTTTAAACATTGTTCTTATCGAACCAGAGATTCATACCAATACTGGAAACATAGGCCGTTTAAGCTTAGCTACTGGCTCTACATTACACTTGGTGAAACCATTTGGATTTGAGATTACAGACGCACGATTAAAACGCGCAGGTCTTGATTACTGGAATCATATCTCCTTAGTTATATATGAAAGTATTGATGATTTTTTCAAGAAAAATAAAGACAAAAAAATGGCATTTCTTTCCAGCCATGGAAATAAAAACTATTGGGATATTAAATATAAAGATGATATGTATTTAGTTTTTGGAAAAGAGTCTAAAGGATTATCTAATAAAATATTAGAATCCAATAAGGATGCAACCTATAAAATCCCTTTGTATAGTGACAAGGTTAGAAGCTTAAATCTTGCGAATTCGGTGAGTGTAGTGATTTATGAAGGACTTAGAAATTTAAAAAGATAATGGAACAAGAACAACCTAACAACCCCTTACATGGTATTACTTTAAAAACGATATTGGAATATCTTGTAGAATATTATGGATGGTATGAACTTGGTGGCTTAATAAAAATTAATAGTTTTAATACAAACCCAACCATAAATTCAAGTTTAAAGTTTTTAAGAAAAACTCCCTGGGCAAAAGAAAAGGTTGAACGATTGTATTTAAAAACAATTAAAAAAAACAATAAATAAAAAAGATTACTTTTTAAAAGAATCGTATTCGAGATCTTTAGTTATAAATGCTTCTGCTTTATTACAAAACACTTCACAAGAATCTATTGGCTTCACATAAATATGAAGTGTCATAGCGCGTTTATTTTCTAAATTAGTAAGTGTATGATAGCCCATACTGTCATCCATATATGTAACACTACCTGCAGTTAATTTCATACTTGAAGTTACATTAAGATTATCAGATTCATCACTTTGGTATCTTTTTTCTTCTACTTCACCATCAATTTGATACACCCAACATTTCTGGCCTCCATGCTCGTGAATTGGGGTTTCTTGCTTTATATTCCAACAAAGTAAAATCAATTCAAATGTCTCTGTTCTTACAATACAATTTCTAGTGTATCTATCCTCTTTCCAAGTTGCATATTTTTCAAAATCAGAATTAGGGATTGCAAGAGACTTGATGATTCTCGGAAAGGAATTTGCTTCACTTTCATCCAATTTCTCTATAAATTCTGGCAAAGAATTAATTGTTCCCATATAAATACACTAAAGTTTTTAAGTTGCTAAGACAAGAGGTACTTTTGTAATGAAATAATCTTAGTCGGAAGTTTTTTTTTATTTCAATCATTAAAATACGAAATTACTGAAAATTAACTCAAATCCATTAATAAACCCTTATGAATAATACCCTTTCTATTTTTAATGAAATTGTAACTGAACTAATCCAAGATGAAAAATCAAATCCTATTTCCGAGCATATTCCAGTAGATGACTTATACAAAACAATAGATTTATCTTTAGAGGAAAGCCCTATTTCTGAAAATGAATTTAAAAAAACACTTAAATCCTTAGTATTAAAAAGTACAAAGACTGCAAGTAATGCATACTTTAATCAATTATTTGGAGGTAGGAATGACAAAGCGGTTTTAGGAGATTTACTTTCTGTTGTTTTAAACAATAGTATGTATACCTACAAAGCAGCTGGGCCGCAAATTGGTGTTGAAAAAATATTAATAGATAAAATTTGTGAGATTATAGGATGGGATGAGACTTCCAACGGAACAATAGCTCCAGGAGGCTCTATGACTAATTTTATGGCGATGTTAATGGCAAGAGACGTAAAAAATAAACGCGCTCAATTTGAAGGGATTCAGCATGATATGATTGTTTATACTTCTAAAGATTCTCATTATAGTATTCCTAAAAATGCAGCTTTTTCTGGGATTGGAAGAGAAAATGTTCGTTATATTTCTGTAGACGATGAGGGTAAAATGAATACAGAAGAATTAAATAATACCATAGAAGAGGATTTAAAGAATGGACTTTGCCCAACAATGGTCTATGCAACTGCAGGAACAACAGTTTTAGGTGTTTTTGACAATGTTTTAACCATAAGCGAAATATGTAAAAAGCATAATGTATGGTTTCACGTTGATGGTGCTTATTGTGGCTCAGTAATCTTTAGCTCCAAGTATAAGTTTTTAATTGAAGGATTAGAAAATGTGGATTCCTTTAGTTTTAATGCGCATAAGATGATCGGTACTCCCCTAACCTGTTCCTTGATTTTAGTAAAAGATAAAAAATATTTATACAATTCTTTTTCTAACGATGCAAGTTATTTATACCAAACGGATCACGATGATTTTAATTTAGGAAAAACATCTTTACAATGTGGTAGAAGAAATGATGCCTTAAAATTTTGGACCCTTTGGAAAAGTGTTGGTACAAAAGGGCTTGAAGATATAGTTGACAAACAATTTGAATTAGCTGATGTTGCCAGAGATTATGTTAGAAGCAACAGTGATTATACCCTTTATAGTTTTGATAACTCCATTTCTATTTGTTTTAATTATAAGGGCATTTCTGCTAGAAAAATATGCACTTTACTTTATAAAAACACTAAGCTATTAGTGGGTTATGGTTCTTTTAATGAACAAGAATTTATACGTTTAATAACTATAAATGTTCAAAATAATGAAGAAGATATTATTAACTTTTTTAAAACCTTAGAGAAATTCGTTGACGACAATAAAGCCTTATTTATATAATTACAAAATCGATCATATTTGCTTTTCAAAACAAATACTATTCTCTTTTTCGGCATATTGTCCATAATTAGGAATTATATTATAATTGTTCTTTTTATATAAGCCAATGGCATCCACTTGTTTTTTACCAGTCTCAAGAACACATCTTTTAAAGGATAACTGATGAGACCACTTTTCTAGTTCAGTCAAAATCATAGTAGCAAACCCTTTTCCTCTATTGTCTTCAGAAACATACATACGTTTAATTTCAGTAGTTTGAGAGTCAAACTCCTTAATTGCTCCACAACCAACCAGTCTATCATTTTCATATAATACAATCACATATTTTATATGGTCAATTTTATTAAATTGATCGTAAAAAAAATGCTCATCGCCATCTTTTATCGCCAAGTCAGCATCCAAGAGACCTACTAAATCAATAAAATCTTGATTCTTAGAATTGGTTCTAATGATTTTTATCATCATTGATTTTTTATAATATCATCAAATAATCTTTTTACTTGCAAGTCCCCAAATCCATAATTAGATTCCCTATTGCAAAACTCTCGAAACACTAAATTAAATTGATCCGTATTTAAGTCCTTCATTATCTGAATTAAAGATTCGCTAGGTTTTCCTAAATTTCCTTCGGAAGGAATTCGATCAAGATGTGCTTTTACAGCAGTTAATATAAAAGGATAGTCACTTTCTAATTCAGATGCAGTTTTTATTAAGTTATCAAAATCCTCATTTTGATAATATTTCCAAAGACAAGATAATTTGTCCAAAGAAGTTAATAAGGTTCTTTCTTCATAAACTGTTTGTAATTCCATTTCATTTAATCCTCCAAAACCATATTGATTATGTGCTTTCGGTCTAATTAAATATATGGTTTTGTTTTGTGAAGAATTCCAAAGTAAATTCAATACAAACCAAAAATTTACTTGACAAAATAAATCATCCTCAAACCAAAAATTAACCTCAGCATTATCTATGACACCTTGCATTTTCTGAAACTCTGGAACCGTTTTATCGTAGTAATCTTGTTCTGTATAACCTTCATAACTAGCAATAAATTCAGCTCTAGAATGGAAAAATTCCTCTATATTATCTCCTTTTACATTTCCATCTACCAAGCATTCTCTAGCAACAATTATTTCTCCATTAATCTTTTTAGGGAATTGATCCTTTAATGAATCGCCATTTAAAATATGGTATTGCTTCGTCATAAATAATGATTAAAATCTAAAATAATAAGGTTTGCCCCTCATCATCCGTATCTGGATCAATATTTTTATTCTCTTCTGAAGGTTTATCTCCAGAAGACTCATCATCTGTTGCAATTTCTGAATTTATTTTTTCTACATCCACCACTTCTAATTCTACAATGGGAGTAGGTTCTGGGGCTTCATAGTGCAAAGGTTCTAAGACATTAATTTCTAAAACTTTTTCTTTAGTTAGTTGATTACCCAAAGCAGTAACTCCTTTAATGGTAATAAACTCTTCTAGGTTAAGCTTTAGATTTTCATTTCTTTCTTTTCCACGTTTTTTAGCAAAAACTATTTCAGCCATTGGCAGAAAATCTGTGAATACTGTTTCTAAATATGATTTTGGATGGTCTGAAATAATAGCATCTTCTTTATCGGGATGATCAATTAGAAAACGTTTTACATAGAACAGTTCTTTTTCACCTTCCCAGTAAATTACAGATATTGGTTTTTTAGGCTCCCATTTTTCAAGGATAATCAAATCGTCATCAAAACGCAAAGTAACCTTTGGAACTACTGTTCTTATAAGTCCTTTCTGGGTTACAATTAACAACCTGTCTTCACTTGTAAATTCTCCCAATAATTCTCCTCGATCATCCACATTAATTCGTTGTACCGTATCATCAAACCATAATTTTCGTGGCTTTAAGGTAGAAAGTCCTTTTTCTTTTAATTCTATTCTCTTTACAGAGTATTTGGTGACGATATTCCCTCTTGACCCACGTCCTTTTACCAGCATATCAGCAAAATCTAAATCGAATTTTAATTTTTTAATACTACCTGATTGCCGTAATAAAACTGTTACCAACTCTGCTTCACCATTTGGATTAGCTGTAAAATATAATACTTTACTACCTTTAGTTCCTTTTGTTAGGTCATATTCTTTATCGCGAGTAATTGATGTTACTGCAAATCGCTTTACATAAGTTGCTCCTTTAGATCCATCTTTATAAATTAAATTATAAATGGTACGTGTGTCTTTCTTTTTAAATACAGCTACATAATTAATATCCTTACCTATAAATATTTTTGCACCTACTTTGGTTACCATCATTTTACCATCGTTAGTAAAAACAATTATATCATCTATATCACTACAATCAGTAACATATTCATCCCTTCGCAAACTAGTACCAATAAAACCTTCTTCTCTATTTACATAAAGTTTAGTATTACGAATAACAACTTTAGTGGCTTCAATATCATCAAAAATTCGAATTTCAGTTTTTCTTTCTCTGCCTTTACCATATTCTTTTTTAAGGCGTTTAAAATAATCAATAGCGTAATCTATTAGATTGGCTAAATGATGTTTAACCTCAGCAATTCTATCTTCAAGAGCGTCAATTTTTTGTTGTGCTTTATCGATATCGAATTTAGAAATACGCTTGATTCTAATTTCTGTAAGACGAACAATATCATCTACAACAACATCCCTTTTTAAATGTTTTATATGAGGTTTAAGCCCTTTATCTATAGCTGAAATAACTCCATCCCAAGTTTCTTCTTCTTCTATATCTCGATAAATTCGATTTTCAATAAAAATACGCTCTAAGGAAGCAAAATGCCATTGAGATTCTAATTCATAGAGCTGGATTTCCAACTCACTTCTCAACAAAACAACAGTACGATCTGTCGATGTTTTTAGCATTTCGGTTACGCCAACAAACAATGGCTTATTTTCCTCAATAACACAACCTAATGGTGATATAGAGCTTTCACATTTGGTAAAAGCAAATAACGCATCAATAGTTTTGTCTGGAGATATCCCGCTAGGTATATGAATCAATATTTCTACATCTGCTGCAGTATTGTCTTCAATCTTCTTAATTTTAATTTTCCCTTTTTCATTGGCCTTTAAAATGGAATCTATTAAAGTTGAAGTCGTGGTACCAAAAGGAATTTCTGTAATGACTAAAGTATTCTTTTCAGAATGATTGATTCTTGCCCTTGTTCTCACCTTTCCGCCACGTAACCCATCATTGTAGTTTGTAATATCTGCAATTCCTCCAGTTGGAAAATCTGGATAAATAGTAAACCTTTTTCCTTGTAAATGTTTTATAGAAGCTTCTATTAATTCAACAAAATTATGTGGCAATACTTTTGTTGAAAGCCCTACCGCTATCCCTTCTGCTCCTTGAGCTAAAAGCAATGGAAACATTACTGGAAGATTTATCGGTTCTTTTCTTCTCCCATCATAAGAAGCTTGCCATTCGGTTATTTTAGGATTAAAGACTACATCCAAGGCAAACTTAGACAAACGTGCTTCTATATATCTTGAAGCTGCTGCTCTATCTCCTGTTAATATATTACCCCAGTTTCCTTGGGTATCGATTAATATATCTTTCTGACCTATTTGTACCATGGCATCAGCAATACTCATATCTCCATGGGGATGGTATTGCATAGTGTGCCCTACAATGTTTGCAACTTTATTGTACCGTCCATCATCCAAATCTTTAAGAGACTGCATAATACGGCGTTGAACAGGCTTAAAACCATCTTCAATAGCTGGTACAGCACGTTCTAATATTACGTACGAGGCATAGTCTAAAAACCAATCCTTATACATTCCCGTAACCTTGGTAATGCTTTCTTCGGTTTGGTTTTCCTCTCCTGAAGTTAATTCTTCATCATTATGTTCAAGTTCTTCACTCATTAATTCTTCTCGGTTTTAATTATCTGAACTTTATTTTTTCTAATAGAATTGCATTTTCTATTGCTTTTCTTATTGCATTATATAAATTATCAAATTCTGGAGGTGTCTTCCATTTTCCCTCTACATCTATATTTCCTAACGAACTATTTCTATACAAAAGAGAATTATCCTCCAAATTAATAATTCTAGTCTCTATTTCGCATATTCCATATTTAGTATCAAGTAATAATCCATATTTAACATCAACAACTATTAATTGCTCAACATTAAATTTATCCTTAATAAATCTAAAGTCATATTTAGAGTATTTTTTTTTCTTAGACCGTCTAGGTTTTTTAAATGAATCTAAATAATCAAGTGTTAATTTTCCTTTTAATTTAATTACATCAATTCCTTTTTCACTGAATACTGTTTTGTAAACCTGTAAGAATAAATTTTTAACATTCAATCTCTTTTCAACTACTGTAAGAGCTTCAACAAACCTCTTTCTTTCTCCTGATTCGTATGTATTCCCTTTTTCAGATAATAAAACACCTAACATGCCAAACATACCTGAATTAGCACCAAGGCTTATTGTATATGTCGAAATACCCTCATTTATTATAATGATACCCGTTTTTTTATTTTTATCTAAAAGACTTAAGTTATCGTAACTCTGAATTGCATAACTTGATGTAACAAAGAACAAAAAAAACAATACTATTAATTTCATAAACCTACGACTCCACTTTATCTAACTCTACCTTCAGGTTATTGATAATAAACTCCTGTCTAGTAGGAGTGTTTTTACCCATATAAAATGATAATAACTCTTCAATACTCATCGTCTTATCCAACATTACAGGGTCTAATCGTATGTCATTACCAATAAAATGAACAAACTCATCTGGTGATATTTCACCCAATCCTTTAAATCGTGTTATTTCAGGTTTTGGTTTTAACTTCTCTATAGCAATTACTCGTTCTTCTTCGGAATAACAATAAATGGTTTCCTTTTTATTTCGTACTCTAAACAAAGGGGTTTCCAAAATATATAAATGCCCTTCTTTAATCACTTCAGGAAAAAACTGAAGGAAAAAAGTAAGCAATAATAATCTAATATGCATTCCATCTACATCGGCATCTGTAGCAATAACAATATTGTTATACCGAAGGTCTTCCATTCCCTCTTCTATGTTTAAAGCTGCTTGTAAAAGGTTAAATTCTTCATTTTCATACACTACTTTCTTACTCATTCCGTAGCAATTAAGTGGCTTTCCTCTAAGTGAAAAAACCGCTTGGGTATTTACATCTCTACTCTTAGTAATACTACCACTCGCAGAATCCCCTTCCGTAATAAATAAGGATGACTCTAAGCGACGTTCCTTCTTCATATCGCCTAAATGAACTCGACAATCTCTTAATTTTTTATTATGAAGATTTGCTTTTTTAGCACGATCTTTAGCTAGCTTACGTATACCTTTTAAATCCTTACGCTCCCGTTCTGCTTGCATGATTTTACGCTGTAAAAACTCTGCAGTATCGGTGTTTTTATGTAGAAAATTATCTAAATACGTCTTTAGAAAATCATTAATATAGGATCGTACCGTTGGTAATTTACCCCCCATTTCGGCAGAGCCCAATTTGGTTTTTGTTTGGCTTTCAAAAACTGGTTCCATTACTTTTATAGCAATCGCTGAAACAATAGATTTACGTATATCACTTGCTTCATAGTTTTTACCATAGAACTCCCGAATGGTTTTTACCAAACTTTCTCTAAAAGCTGCTTGATGTGTTCCACCCTGAGTAGTGTTTTGTCCATTAACAAAAGAATGGTATTCTTCACTATATTGTGTTTTACTATGTGTTATTGCAATTTCTATGTCCTCTCCCTTTAAATGGATAATAGGATAAAGCATATCTCCTTCAGGAATATTTTCTTCCAGTAAATCTTTTAATCCATTTTCTGAAAAATATTTTTCTCCGTTAAAATCTATAGTTAGGCCTGGATTTAAATACACATAGTTTTTGAGCATTTTTACGATATACTCACTTCTATACTTAAATTTCTTGAAAATATTTTCATCGGGAACAAAACTAACTTTTGTTCCTTTTCGTTTTGTAGAATCTTCAATTACGGAATCGCTGGTTAATTCGCCTTTACTAAATTCAGCAAATTTCATTTTATTATCTCGAATCGATTCTACTTTAAAATAACTAGAAAGGGCATTTACTGCTTTGGTACCAACACCATTTAACCCAACGGCTTTTTTAAAGGCTCGTGAATCGTATTTACCACCAGTATTCATTTTTGAAACTACATCTACCACCTTCCCAAGAGGGATCCCACGACCATAATCTCGCACTTTAACTTCTTTGTCTTTTATACGAATCTCGATAGTTTTTCCAGTACCCATCACAAATTCATCGATACAGTTATCGATTACTTCCTTTAGCAGAATATAGATCCCATCGTCTGGAGATGAGCCATCACCTAGCTTCCCTATGTACATTCCAGGACGCATGCGAATGTGTTCTTTCCAGTCTAGTGATCGTATATTATCTTCGGTATATTGCTCTTTTGCCATAGATTTGGGTATCATGCTAATATAAAATTTAGGTCTAAAATTTAAAACCACAACCACATAAAGTAATTAACAATAATAGGAGTCAAATTGTTGAAAAATAATAGTCTTTAAAAGAGATTAAATAGTTTAGATTCAAAAATTAATCAAAGAAGATAAATAAAAATAGAAAAGAAAAATTTAATAAAGAGTTTTGTTTAATTCCAAGTTTACAATCTTCACAAAAAAGAAAATGCCTGATCAAGATCAGGCATTTTCAAAATATGAATTAGTACTTAATTTACTGATGATTCTTTAACCAATTGCGCAATTTAGACCATACTAGGTTATCTGCATTCTCACCAACCCAAATATCCACATGCGCAAAACCAGGTACTATATGGTTGGTAATATCAGTACTTGAAGTTAAACCGCTTGTATATTCTCCAGCTGTACCAACTCCCAGTTCGGCACCGACATAAAGAATAGGAACAGATATTAACCCAATATTATCATCAAAAGTAACATTCATAGATGTGCAATTTACAGCATCAATTTCTGACCATAATTGATTTGGCATATAATGAGAATAATTTGCAACAGCTCTTGTGGCTCTTTCCTCATCAGAATTATAAAGTGTATCAAAATCACCTCCAAAGAATTGAAAACCAAAACCAAAGGCATCCATTGCAAGTATTATTCTAAATGCTTGAATATTTGTAGTAGAACCATCACCGAATATTGGAGACAATTCATTAGGTAATTCATGAGCTAAATAACCTACTGTTTGAAAGAACTGTCCATTGGTGTTTTGAAAAACTCCATTGCTAATTTCATCTATAACAGCTTGCGCAGAGACACATCCGCTATCTTCACCGTTTTGAACCTTAAAAGCATTATCCACTGAAATGATTCCTTTTATATGTCGTTTGCTCATATCATTTTCTTGGGTTTCTATATTAGCAGCAGCATAAGCAACAGTATTTCCAGAGCTAAATCCTAGTAAATTTAATGCTGATAATCCCTGTCCTGTAATTCCTCTTATTGTGCGTGCAATACTCATAGCTTGTAGCGTATGGTCCGCATCTTTTTCATATCCCCATCCCTCCATAAATGAAAAATCGGTAGAGTCATCTGGAACCATAGTCCAACCCATATCAATACCCCATACATCAATATTTTTTGAAGCCAAGTAAAACGGTGATGAGGTTTTTGCATTAATATCACTTGATTCCATCCCTGCTGAAAAAAAGGTTCCTTCAAAACCTGTAAAGGCTCCATGAACCATAAATACATCTCCTTTTGTAGGAATTGGATGATTAGGTCTACTTTCACGAATAACTCGATGGATACGTACTATATCGAATTCACCTTCACCCATTTGTACATTAAATTGGTAGTGAACAATTCCTGCTCCGAGCTCTGTTCTAGTAAAGTCACTATTGTTGTTCGTTGTTACCTGATTTTTCAGAAAATCATCAATACTTTTTTGATCATACAGTTTTAATATTTCAATATTATTTTCTATACTGTTGTTAATTACCAGATCATTAGGTGTTATGCTGAAGCCAATTATTTTAACATCAGGCTTGTTATTTCTAAGTTTTTCCTGATAAGTACCTGGTTCAATATAAATAATTTCTCCCGGCAATGCGGCATCAATAGCATTCTGTATGGATTCACCATTTTGTACAAATGCAATTTCCGATTTCAGGTCTAATTGATTTATTAGCTCATTCCACGAAATTAGTTGTTCGCTAGAAGACGAATCAGGAACTATAATGTCATCCTCAAAAGGATCTTCACAACTGTTAAAGAGTAAAATGGCCAATCCTATCAAGGTAATGGTCATAAATTTTTTGATTGTTGTTTTAAAAGTTTTCATAATTTTAATTTTTAAGATTAGTTAATAATTTCAATCGTGTATTAAAACTATTTGTAGATTTATAATACAAATTGATTTTTGTTATTCAATTAATTTGGGGAAGACTTTATAGGTTTTTGAAACAACCTATTTTAAAATATTATTTACTTATAAAAATAAAGCTTGAACCAAACTTAGAAATAAAATAGGATACCCTTAAGTAGTATTGTTTTTGATACTAGCACTATTGTTTATTACTTAAAAAACAATGGGTTACGAATGTCCTTGTCTGTAGGAAGCGGGAGAAGTATGGGTTATTTTTTTAAAAGATCTGGCAAAATAATTGGAAGACACAAAACCAACATCATAAGCAATTTCACTAATAGTAAGCTGGGTTGTTTTAAGTAAATCTTTTGCTTTTTCTATTCTAATATGATTCATATAATTGGTAATGGACATTCCTGTTAAGGACTTCACTTTTTTGTGTAGCTGGGACCTACTTGTATAAAGGTATTGCGCCAGTTCTTCAATAGACATTTGCTTATGATTATCTAAGGCAAACTCTTGAATGTTTTTAATTAGGTTTAAATCCAGTTCATTAATATCTGGCACTTCCTTATGATTGTTTCTAAGGTGTAAGAGATTGCTTAAAAAACGGATCTGCTTTTGTTTTTTCCCCAAGAGATTTTTTATAATCAATAGGAGTTCCTGCTTGTTAAACGGTTTGATTAAATATGCATCCACGCCTAATTTATAGGCTTCAACTTTATCTTTGGTTTCAGTTCTTGCGCTTATTATAACAAACGGAATGTGTGAAGTGTTTATATCTTTTTTTATGTGTTTGCAAAATTCAAAGCCATCCATTTCAGGCATCATTACATCACTAATTATAAAATCTATAGGTTTGTTATTTGCAACTTTAAGACCATTAACTCCATTATTTGCAGTATAAATAGTGTACAAATCACTTAGTATTAGTTTAATGAAATTTCTAATTTCTTTATTATCTTCCACAAGTAGGATGGTGTGTGGTGTTTTTTCTTTGTCACCTTTTTTAATTTGAGAAACATAATTGTCATCATAATCAATAAATGGGGTTTTATGAAATGTGTCTGCCTTGATGGAGGTATTCTGAATTGGTAGATCTACTATAAATGTTGTGCCTATTCCAACTTTACTATCTATTGAAATACTCCCTTGTAAAAGTTTAACTAGCTCTTTCGTTAATGCTAAACCAATCCCTGTTCCAATATTTTGTTTAAGATCATAGGTTTTGTAATACCGTTCAAATATTTGGGAGAGCTCTTTTTTTTCAATCCCTATTCCTGTATCTGAAACTATAATCCTTAATTGATTCTTAATTTGTTTTAAATGAACATTTATTTCTCCTTTTTCTGGTGTGAATTTAATAGCATTTGAAAGCAGATTGTTTACTATTTTTTGAAGCTTATCATCATCAAAATCCATGGTGAGATTCGAAACTTCAGATTTAAATTTAAGAGTTAGCAGTTTTGAATCGGAATAGGATTTAAATAGGGAAACACATTTTTCAATGAATATAATAATGTCCCCATTTTTATAAGATGGAATCATTTTTTTTGCATCTAAAGACGATAGATCCAACATTTGATTTACCAAATTCAATAATTGTTTATTACTATACGTTATTCCTTTCAATAGATTTCTTTGGGCTTCATTTTCATTATCTTCTAAAAGCTCATTGGATAATCCACTAATAATGGTAAGAGGTGTTCTGAATTCATGAGAAATATTGGCAAACATTTTTGACTTAAGTTCTTCGATCTCTTTAGCCTTAGAAGTTTCTGCTACAGCAAGTCTCCTTTTTAAATTGAATCTGTACAGCAGATGTAAAATGGAGAGGAGAATTGTTGTGAAAAGCGCGTAAGCCCACCAGGTAGTCCACCAAGGGGATTTTATAGTGAATTGTACAGCTGCTATTTCATCGCTCCAAACACCATCACTATTAGCAGCTTTTACCTGGAAATTATAGGTGCCAGGAGATAAATTGGCGAATCGAACCCCTCGTTCATAACTAGCATTTATCCAGTTATCATCTAAGGGATCCAATTTGTATTGATAACTATTTTTCTCAGGATCGCTGAAATGTATAGCAACATATTTAAATGAAATATCATTCTGTTTGTAAGACAGGTTTAGTTCTTCGGATTCATTTTTATTAGTTAAATAATTCTCATCTGCAATCAACAATTCACTTATGTTTATCTGAGGTGGATAAGGATTTTCCATCTCTTGATCAGGGTAAAAGGATAATAAGCCATTAGTTGTACCCAAATAAATTTGGCCATTATTTGCTTTAAAAATTCCTCTATTATATCTGCTTTTTGGTAAGCCAATGGAAGATATTTTACCAGTCTTTGTATCCATTTTTGCAGGTCCCATACGCGTACCAATCCAATAGATACCATTTTCACCTTTTACAATATCTATACCATTATTGCTTGGCAGCCCTTCCCTTTTGGTATATTGAACAAAACTTTTGTCTTTTGGATTTAGATGTAAGAAACCTTTATTCCAGGTACTTATCCATAACCACCCTTTATCATCCACTAATAGATTATACATTATAATCCCATTAAGATATGGTTTAAACTTATTTTCCTGACGATCATATAAATATAGCGTTCCGTCACCAGCAAAATCTGCTGCCCAAAGATCTCCGTTCGAATCCATACGAACTATATTGAAAACCACATACTCTAATGAATTGTCATTTTTTGAAATTTTAAAATGTTTAAATTCTTTCTTATCCTTATCCGATCGAAATATGCCTCCAGGCCCAGCTCCTACCCACAAATACCCCTCATTATCTTCACATATACTATGCACCGTGTAACTAAAACCATCCTCTTCATCATCATCTCGTGTTATTTTAAAATGTGTAAATACCTCTGTTTCTATATTCATACGGTCCACACCACCATCTCCACCATGACCTCCATATGTGCCACCAGCACCTAATCCTATCCAGAGGTTGTTTTTATTTTCTTGATAGATCGACCGCACCATATCATGTTTAATGCTATTAGTATCCTCTTTGCTATAAATATAGTCTGTGATTTTATTCGTTTTAGTATTTAATTTACGGAAGCCTTTATTATAAATTCCAACCCATAGAATTCCAGGATGTTTAGATGATTCGTAGGTAAATCCTGCCTGAGTTAGTGTCGTGTTTAATTGATATTTTGGAGCAAAGAGATTGGTTTTAAAAAGGCCACTGCCCATACCACCTCCAACCCATAGATTACCTTGTCTATCTTCATAAATAGAGTATAACATTTGAGGATTAACCATGTTAAGAGTGTAATTATTAAATGTTTTAGCCCTGGTACTAAAATGATTTAATCCCTTACCAGCCGTGCCAATCCAATAGTCTCCATTTTGATCTTGATGTATTAGATTAACAAAGGGTTCATAACCTTGTACAAACTCTTCTGAATAAGGTGCATGGATTTGATTAGGATTTTTGTCATCATAGTTTATTCGATTTAAAGCTCCACTTTTTGGATCGTAAATATGAAAACCAGATTTTTGGGTACCAATTAATAGCTGACCTTGCTGATCTTCATATAGCGCAAGTATCAAATTACTAGAAAGGCTACTGGGGTCTGCGGGGTCATGTACAAATTTTTTAATGTTTCCCGTATCGATGTTATAACGTACCAGCCCTGTATCTGTTCCAATCCATAAATTATTGAATTGATCCACTAATAGCTCTCCGATCCATAAATTATTAATAATAATAAGTGAATCAGAAGGTTTTTGGAGAAATCTGGTTATGCTGTCGCTTTCCCTTTCATATTGATAAATACCGTAATTTCCTATGCCAAACCAGATGTTATTGTTTTTATCTTCTGTAATCGATCGAACCCAAAGTGGTGCAATATCGTCAATAACCGAAGGGTAATGGTAAAAGCAATCACAATCGGGATTATATTTACTAAGGCCAGATCGACTTCCAATCCAAATATCACCTTGAGAATCAACATACAATGCATCAATACGTGTAAAATCATTGGATGATGAATCACTATAGTATTTTTTGCCTTCTATGCCATCATAGCGTATTAGTCCCAAATTTGTTTTCATCCACATATAGCCTTGATGATCCTGGGTTATTTTATAAACACTAGTAACTGTCTCACCATCAACTTCAATGATTACTTTATTAAAGTTGTTTTCATTGGTTTGAGAAAATAAAACAAAATGATTTGTGGCTATTAAAAGAAATAAAAAGTACTTCGTAAATCTGTAGTCTATAGATTTTAAACATTTAATTACGCCTAATAACTTAGGGACGTAATTACAAAAAATATCTAATGATATTATTGTTTTCAATTTGAATGTTAATTAGTTATTATTTCCATGTAATTAATAATAAATTACATAAAAACATGTCCTTAGTTTAAAATACTAAGTCACGTAAATATAACTAATGTTTTAATAAGCTAAGAGTAAATGAATTGGAATCCAATATTTTGGGAAATAAAATGAAATAAATTTCATGAAAAAGGAATTGGTAAAATTAAATTCAATTTTTAACAACTAATCTAAGTGAACCTGTTATTCTAAATAATTGAAATAAAAATTCTTACCTACTCAGGAATTAATTAAACATTAAATCTAAAGTGCATTACATCGCCATCTTGTACCACATATTCTTTTCCTTCCACGCCTAATTTTCCAGCTTCTTTTACTTTAGCTTCACTACCAAAACTCACAAAATCATCGTATTTTATAACTTCAGCTCGGATAAACCCTTTTTCAAAATCAGTATGGATTACCCCTGCTGCTTGTGGCGCAGTAAATCCTTCATGGATAGTCCAAGCACGCACTTCCTTAACACCTGCAGTAAAATAGGTTTGGAGATTTAATAATTTATAAGCACCTCGAATTAATTTTGCAGATCCTGGCTCTTCTAAGCCAAGGTCTTCTAAAAATAATTGGCGTTCTTCGTACTCTTCTAATTCATTGATATCTGCTTCTGTACCAACAGCCAAAACAATTACTTCAGCATTTTCATTTGCTACCGCTGCTTTAACTTTTTCTACATATTCATTTCCAGTTGCTGCTGCAGATTCATCTACATTACATACATAAAGTACAGGCTTGTCTGTTATAAATTGCATTTGATTAATATATTCTTCGCGCTCTTTCTCGGTAAGATCAATTGCTCTTACAGAAATACTTGCTTCCAATCCTTCTTTTACTTTTAACAAAGCCGCCTCTTCCTTTTGTGCTTCTTTGTCTCCAGTTCTTGCAGATCGCTTTACTTTTTCTAATTTTTTATCTGCTGTTTCTAAATCCTTTAATTGAAGTTCAATATCAATGGTTTCTTTATCTCTAATTGGATCAATACTACCATCTACATG
>CAJXYJ010000043.1 GCA_913063255.1 uncultured Flavobacteriales bacterium
ATAGATATGGTTTTTGTTAGAGCTGGTGTTGGTAATTTTCAAAACGTCACCCAATTAGACGGTAGCGATTCCGTAGGTTTTCAACCAAATATTGGTGTTGGATTTAAGTACAAAGGAATTCAAGTAGATTATGCACTAACCGATATTGGTGACCAAAGTGCAGCTTTGTATTCTAATGTTTTTTCTGTTACCATAGACTGGAGTTTATTTAGATAAATAGACCCTTAAAGATTTTTTTTCTTATGAAAAAACTATTCCTAATATTAGTATTAGTTCTTACAAGCATTACTTTATATGCACAAAACATCACTCTTTCTGAAAGTGCTGAAATAAGTATTCTTACCATAGGTCCAGGACAACAATTATACGATAGCTTTGGCCATAGTGCTTATAGAGTTAAGGACCCTATGCAAAATATAGATGTTGTATATAACTACGGAACCTATGATTTTGACACTCCAAATTTTTACCTAAAGTTTGCGCAAGGAAAATTAATGTACCAACTAGCTTTTAATAATTACACCCCTTTTTATAATTATTATGTCAGACAGAACCGTTGGATAAAAGAACAAGTTTTAAATGTTAGTTCTTTGGAAAAACAAGTGATGTTCGACTTTCTTCTGAACAATGCAAAACCAGAAAATAAAGATTATAAATACGATTTCTTATTCGACAATTGCGCAACGAGAATCAGTGATGTAATGGTGAATGTACTCGGAGATAATTTAGTTTTTAGAGACGATCATATCACCGAAGAGTATACCTTTAGAGAATTAATTCAGAAAAATGTTTATTGGAATAGCTGGGGAAGTTTTGGAATGGATGTCGCAATTGGTGCCGTTGTAGATAGAAATGCCACCACTTGGCAATATCAATTTTTACCACAATATGTTTTTGAAGGTGCTGCAAATGCTAGTTTAACAAAAGGTAAAATATCTCATGATTTAGTAAAAAAAACAAATACTATTTATGAGAGCACTAAAAATGAAGTTAGTTCCAACTTCTTTTTAAGCCCATTATTTACTTTTGGTATCTTAGGATTATTAATCATAATAATTACGTATAAAGACTTTAAAAAAGGAACTAGAAGTCGTTATTTAGACGGAATATTGTTTTTTATAACAGGACTTATTGGAGTTCTTCTTTTATTACTTTGGGTAGCAACAGATCATTCTACTACAGCGATAAACTATAATTTATTATGGGCTTTTCCTTTGTCCTTACTTTTTGTTTTTGAAATTTCTAAGAAGAATCCGAAAAGTTGGATGAGAAAATATGTCTTTTTTCAAATTCTATTACTTGCTTTACTCTGTATACATTGGATTACAAGAGTACAGATATTTGCCTATGGATTAAGTCCAATACTACTTGCATTAGCAATTAGAGCAGTTTATTTACTGAAGTTTTTCAGCCTTCAAAACAAAAATTAGAAAGTATAATTATTTTATTTTAGGAAGCTTTAATGTCATTCCGTTTTCTAAAACCAAACCATCTACGTGCCCTGCCACACCATTTCCAGCAGTTTTAACATGAATATGCATTGGTATTAGAATGTGTGAAAATAGTCTGATGCGCATTAGAATAAAACCCTAACATTTCCACATTTCTATTATTCATAGAACCACGCATACCTACAGATTTATGTTTTTTATGAGAATGTATAGTATCGCCATCTCTCCAGTTAATCACATGCCAATCAAAACTATTAATAAGGCCTTCCAATAGAAATGGAAAAGGTTCATTTGTATTAATCCCTTTTTCATCAGCAACTTTCTCTATATAGCTTTCTAGATGTTCGTAGCTTTTAATATTCTTAGGAATTAAAATTGAATCCCATTCTTTTACAGAAGCATATACTAACAAGGAAGCCTTTTTAGTAAAAGTTTTATCAAACTTTAAAGAATTTCCTTCTACAGAAGTAATGAATGGTTCGCTATTAAAAATTTGAATCTCTCCTTTTAAATTTTCTAATGCTCCTAATGCATAAAAGTTAGGAATGTTTTTAAAATCATCAAGATCTACTTTTGCAGAAACATCTGCATCATGCATGAAATTCTTTAAAGCCCCATTATATCCAACTTTATTGGGTACTGAATTTTTATTAGAGGTTTGACAAGATAAAACAGTGCAACAAGCAAATAGAATCAATACGTATTTCATCAGGTATTATTTATACAAAAAACTCCCTTTCGGGAGTTTTTAAATTATTTTTTGCTTTTCTTTTTTTGCTCTTCAGCTTGTTCCATCATTTCAGACATTTTACGCTGGAACTTATTTTGCTTCTTAGGCTTTTTCTTATTTACTTGGATCTTCGCATGAATCTTATCTTCATCTATAATAAAGTTTTTTATCACTAACATAATACCAATGGTAATCAAGTTAGAAACAAAGTAATATAAAGATAATCCACTTGCATAATTATTAAAGAATACCAACATCATTAAAGGAGATAAATACATGATGAACTTCATATTAGGCATCCCCGGTTGTTGTTGCTGTTGCATTGTTTGACCAGTAGTCATCATCATATAAATAAAGATTGCGATAGATGCTAATATTGGAAATAAACTAACATGATCCCCATAAAATGGAATATAAAAAGGCAATTCGGCTATAGTATCAAAACTTGATAAATCGTCTGCCCATAAGAAGCTCTTTTGTCTTAAATCGAAAGCAGTTGGAAAAAATGTAAACAAGGCATAAAAGACCGGAATTTGCAATATAGCTGGCAAACATCCTTTTAATGGACTAGCTCCTGCGATATTTTGCAGTTTCATTGTCTCTTGTTGGATCTTCATTTTGTTCCCTTCAAACTTCTTCTTAATCTCATCCAGTTCCGGTTTTAATACCTTCAATTTCGCTTGAGACAAATACTGCTTATATTGAACAGGAGACATCGCTAACTTGATTAATATAGTAAGCATAATAATTGCAATTCCTGCAGGCAAAAAGCCACTTAGGAATCCAAATAATGGAATTACAATAAATTTATTGATCCATCCAAATAGTCCCCAACCTAAAGGCATTGCTTCATCAAGGTTTCGATCGTAAGATTTAAAAACTTTATAATCTGTAGGACCATAATACATATTCATATCATAGGATAGCCCACCAGATTTTGGCTCCAATAACATTTTAGCGCCATATCTTTTTGTGTACAGCGTATCAATTTCTTCATCTTTTACTAAATCTCTTGAACTTAATGCTACTTCTTTAAAAGCGGTATCGGTTAGTAACATAGAACTAAAGAAATGCTGACGGAAATTCATCCAGGTCACATTTTTTTCCAACTCATCATCGTCACTTGCAGGAGCTAACTTATCATGTTTTTCACCATTTTCATACTCATAGGTTAGACGTGAATATCTGTTTTCGTAGCTAATACTTTTAGCGTGACGATATCCCACAAAATTCCAATCTAAATAGATAGGTTGGGTGGTATTCATAACATTATCAAGACCCTGTGTTTTAATACTAAACCCAAGCATATAATCGTTAGGAAGTAATTCGTATCGATACTCTATATAATTATTTGAAGAAGTCTTCAACTTCATCGAAAGTACTTGGTTATTACCGTTATTAGATAAAGCAGGTTCAAAGAAAAGCTCCTGAGAATTTAAAGTTCTATTTTCTGAAGTAAACTGAAGATTTAAAGAAGAATTTCCGTCTTTTATTAAATAAACTTGCTCCCCTGAATATATGGTATGTTGCTTTAATTTTGCTTCAACTATATATCCACCTTTATTACTAATGGTAAGTTTTAAAACTTCATTTTCAATTACAGTTGTTGCATCTGTAGCCGAAGGCAATGTACCAGAGTAGGCAAAAGAACCCAATCTATTTTGTAATTTTTCCAAGCCTAATGAATCTCCTTGTGTTGCAACAGAAAGTTCTGTACTAGCTTCAGTAAGTGAGATGTCTTGATTGCTTTTTTCCTCTACTGAATTATTCTCTTCAGTAATTTTTTCAAGTTTTGCCTTTTCTGCATTTTCTGCATCAATTTCTTCTTGGGTTGGGGCATTTTGCCACATCATAAATAACAGGATTCCTCCTATTAGTAAAAATCCTATAATTGAATTGATATCAAATTTCTTTTCTTCCATATATAATTCCCACAAAAGTGGGTGATTTATTGCTCGATAAACGAGTTAATTTTATTATTAATAATATTCGAATGTTAATACAGTTATATCTCCATTTAAATTCGTTCTTGTTTCTTTTGTTGGATAATCATCACTATTATATTCAAATACTGAGTTATAAGAATTACTAGTTGACAATGTATCATTATTACCCCAAACTCTATATTCTAATCTATTATGCAATGTTTCTTGTCTTTTCAACGAAGATGTAATTGACTCAAAAGCTGCTTTTTTATCATCGTTTAATCCAGAATCATTTTGATAAGCAAAGGAATTAAGTATTGTATCTACACTACAATTTTCATCTGTATAGCTATATGAAATACTATATAAATATGTCCCATCATCATCATAGCCCGTTAACAACTCAGCTCCACAAAGATTGTTGTCAAAAGTAAAAATATCATATCTATAAAGATTAAAATCATTATTTTGATCATAATAATCTTTTCGGGATGTTGTATTATTTATTTCATAGCTTTTATAAATTGCAATAGGGGCTGTTTCATTTATACGATAAAAGGATTCTACTATTGTATCTGCTATATATTCATAATGCATCTCAAAGACATCATCATCTACTAATAAACCATATTCTGATTTTAATTTATTATCATCAAAATACTCATAGGACCATAGCAATTCGTTATTTCTAAAAACCTTTTTTAGCAACAAAGTTTCTTGAATGTTTCCTTGGTCATCATCTCCTCCAGTATTACCTGAATCATCATCTGATGAACAACTTAATAAAAAAGTAAAACTAAATAATAATAAAAAATATTTCATATTTAATTAATAGTTATAATACACAAAAACCAACAACCAAGCCCATTTTTATTAGAGCGTCAAATTGTCGGATTACTCAATTTCTGAATGGTCCAAAGCAGCTTTTACAAAGGCCACAAATAATGGGTGTGGATTGGCAACAGTACTTTTGTATTCTGGATGGTATTGTACACCTACAAACCAAGGATGGCTAGGAATTTCAATTATTTCTACTAATCCTGTATCTGGATTCGTACCAGTAGTAATTAATCCTGCTGCTTCAAATTGATCCCGATATTCATCGTTGTATTCGTATCTATGTCTATGACGTTCTTCAATAGTTTCAGAATCATAAACACTCTCTACAATACTATTCTTTTTTAAATTACATTTCCAAGCTCCCAAACGCATGGTTCCTCCTTTATTGGTAATGCTTTTTTGTTCGTCCATTAAGTCAATCACTGGATAAGGAGTATCGGCATTCATTTCAGAGGAATTTGCTCCTTCAAGTTTTAGCACATTACGAGCATATTCAATCACTGCCATTTGCATTCCCAAACAAATACCAAAATAAGGTAAATCGTTTTCACGGGCATATCGCACAGCTTCTATCTTTCCTTCTATTCCACGTTCTCCAAAACCTGGTGCAACTATAATTCCGTGAAGCCCTTTAAGCTTTTCAGCTATATTGGATTTATCAATATGTTCTGAATGAATGGAAATCACTTTTACTTTTACTTCATTTTCAGCACCTGCATGTATCAAAGATTCTAATATAGATTTATAAGAATCTTGAAGCTCTACATATTTTCCTATCAAGCCAATTTGCACTTCGCTTTTTGGATTTTTAAGACGTTTTATAAAGCCATTCCAATGTTCTAAATTTGGAGGAGTCGCATCAGATAATTTTAACTTGCTTAAGGTTATGGTATCCAATCCTTCCGCTAACATCAAATTAGGAACATCATAAATTGTAGAAGCATCTATAGACTCAATTACCGCTTCTTGTTGTACATTACAAAACAAAGCCAGTTTTCTTCTAATGTCCATAGAGATATGATGCTCTGTTCTACACACCAAAATATCTGCATTTACTCCACTTTCCATCAATGTCTTAACAGAATGCTGTGTAGGCTTTGTTTTTAGTTCTCCTGCAGCCTTTAGAAACGGAATTAAGGTAAGATGAATTACCAAAGCATTGTCATCTCCTAATTCCCATTTTAATTGTCGTACTGCTTCTACATATGGCAAGGACTCAATATCTCCTACAGTTCCTCCAATCTCAGTAATCACAATATCATAATCGCCTGTTTTACCAAGCTTTTGTATTCTGCTTTTTATCTCGTTAGTGATATGTGGAACAACTTGTACTGTTTTTCCTAGAAACTCACCTCTACGTTCTTTTTCAATAACACTTTGGTAAATACGACCTGTGGTAACATTATTTGCTTGAGAGGTTGCAACGTTTAAAAAACGTTCGTAATGTCCCAAATCTAAGTCTGTTTCTGCTCCATCTTGGGTAACATAACATTCCCCATGTTCGTAAGGATTTAAGGTTCCTGGATCAATGTTTATATAGGGATCTAACTTCTGAATGGTTACGCGATACCCTCTAGCCTGTAGTAGTTTAGCTAAAGATGCTGCAATAATTCCTTTTCCTAATGAAGATGATACTCCGCCCGTTACGAATATATACTTTGTAGTGCTCATTTGCGATAATTATACGGGATGCAAATGTAAGGATTTATTGGGGAAGGAAGTAAATAAATGCTATTTTTATCTTTTAATCAACTTCCTTATTAAATCCTCCAAACCATTAATTATTATCTCATCCATTTCTTGCATCATACGACCTAATTTCCCTTCTGGGAATCCTTTGCGTTTGTACCAAACATAATAGTATTCTGGGATATTCACTAAATAATATCCTTTGTATTTACCAAAGGGCATTTTATAATTTGCAAGTTCTATTAGGTGATTGGGATTCAAATTATTTCCAGTCATCGTATTCTAGTAATTGTTTCTTAATATATGCTTCCCATTCTAATTCTTTCTCCTTTATTTTGGAATGGTCCGATTCCTTATCAAATAATTTTTGCATTATACCTCGCTCTTTTTCTACTCCATAGTATAGGTCGGTGATTTCTTTTTTTCCATTTTTTGAAAAGGTTGTTTCTGATATTTTCTTCCGAAGAATACGTGCATGAATTTCCGAAATGTCAAAATGAGCCTGTTCATGGGCCAATATATAATCTGAAGCTTCTTCTGGGTTTACCCATGAACTCTCAGGGTAAAAATTGCAATGGATAGTAGCCTTTATTTCTATCTCTCCATTATTATCTGCAAAGAAATAAGAAAAGGAAATCCCTGAACTTGTACTTGCTACATAACTTACTCCCTGTCTATGCGGTGCTTTAAAGTCTGACCAAGTCAACCTATAATCTTCACTCCATATTATTTTTTCCTCTTCGATAATAGAAGGAGATATTAGGGAAGTCACAAAAATTAAAATGGATAAAAACTTCATAGTAATCCTAACGCAAAAAAAAGTTTTTTATTGAAATGTAAGATTATTCTACCACTTCCAATTTCAATTCACTGGTATATTTTATAATGTAAAATGCATTATTGCTATAACCGGAAAGCGGTTTGAATGTATATTGAAATTTATTCTCAATATATTCTGTTTTTATATCACTTCTAGAGGCATCATAAATAGTTTCGGCACTTGCCAATCTAAGGAGTACATCGTAAGTAACATCAAATCCTCTAATGGCATAATTATTAGGAAACACCCCATGTTTGTTTTTATAACTTACCAAAAACGGATTGATTTCATCGTATACATAATGTCTACTTACCGAAGGGTATGTAAAATCTAAATTAGCCAAATGAAGATTAGAAACATCGTTATAATCGTAAGCTTTGTTTTTATCTAGTGTAAATAACCTGATTTTATTTTCACCAATTTCAACACCTTCCTCGTCTAACACCTTTTCAGGCAATCCATTTAAAAGACCAACAACATTACTAACTAGTATAGGATTGTCTGAAGCGATTATCACCCAATTCTCTAAAAACTTATCCACTTTACTATCTATTTCATCTACCTTAAAATAATTCCCTTCCTTTGGAGAAATGGTAATAGCTTGCGGTAAAGCGGAGACAATAGCTCCTTTTTCTTTAGTCCAATTTTCTCCTGAAATTACAAGGATTTTTCTTCCTTCTGCATTTTTCACAATATAGTCTAGCATTGCTTTTTGCATCAACTCTGTAGGCGTCAAAGTTTGGTATAAATTTGAAGATTCTTTAATTTTTGATTTGCTTAATGGGGAAAAAACAGGAATTTGTTGCCCTTCTAATTTTGATGCTGCACGCTCTATATTTTTACTTAATAAAGGGCCAATAACGGCATCTACTTCTGAAAAATTATTGTTATCAATTATCGAAGAAACTTTTGAAGCACTGCCTTCGGTATCATATACATCTAGATGCGTAGATATTCCTTTGTCCTTTGCAAATTCTGTAGCCATTAAAACTCCGCTATAAAAATCGATAGCCGCTCTCAGGGTTGCATCCGATTTTAATAAATCTTTATTTACATTTAAGGAATCGATATCTATCCGGTTCAACTTAAAAGGCAACATAATTGCCAGGTTTTTCTTTTTGGTATTTACGATATAGTTCTCCAAATTCACCGCTTCATAATCCTTAGAGACTAATGAGTTTTCAGTATTAGGAATTTTAAGAATCATCCCTTCTTTTAAACCATCTTTTGCATATGGATTTAAAGCTATTATTTCTTCTTCAGTAAGTCCTAATTTTACTTTTAATCTAAAAAACCCTTCTTTGGGTTGTACCTCATAATATTCGAAATTCACATCTTCGATAGTTGAATCTTCAGCTACAACCACATCGGGAACAATCAACTCTGCTCCTATTTGCAGGTTCTCACCCATCTCTAAATTCAACATCTCCAACTCTACGATAGTAATCCCATATTTTCTCGCAATACCATATTTAGTTTCCTTAGGAACTACGGTATGGGTTCTAGTTTTGGTGGTATCTTCTTTATCTTCAGAAGCATTTCCTGTAGTGTTTGACGATGCATATAATCCCACTGGAATTCTAAGAACATCCTTTTTTTTAAGTTCTGTTGAATATAACTGCTTGTTATATTTTTTAAGATCTTCAACACTTACATTATATAATTGAGAAATGCTATTTAGGGTTTCTTTTCTTTTTACTTTGTGTTTTCTAATTTCAATTACAGGATTATTAGCAGTATTATTTCCAGTAATTGGAAGTATTAAAACCGATGCTGTTTTCATCCCATTCTTAACATCGGGGTTTAATCGGTAAATCACATTCTCATGGATTTCATATTGTTTGGCAATACTGTAAACTGTTTCTCCTTTTTGAACTGTATGACTTACAAACTTCTCTTGGGCTATTGAAGTAAATCCTACAAATAAAAATAGTATTAATGCTAAGTATGATGCTTTATTCAAAATTATATTTTTATTAATTAACCAAGTTCCGTAAAACTTGTACTTCTTAATTCCTTATTAAAAAATCACAATTCGATATTCTTCTATTCCCATTCGATAGTCGCAGGTGGTTTCGAACTTATATCGTATACTACTCTATTAACGCCTTTTACTCTGTTTATTATATTATTGGACGTCTCTTGTAGGAATTTATATGGTAAATCTACCCAGTCAGCTGTCATTCCATCGGTAGATTCTACCGCACGTAAAGCTACTACTTTTTCGTAAGTCCGTTCATCTCCCATAACACCAACGCTGTCTACAGGAAGTAACATCGCTCCTGCTTGCCAAACCTTATTATATAAATCCCACTTTTTTAATCCTTCAATAAATATGGCGTCCACCTCTTGTAAGATTCTAACTTTTTCAGCAGTTATATCTCCTAATATTCGTATTCCTAAACCTGGTCCTGGGAAAGGGTGTCTTCCTAACAATTCTGCATCGATACCCATTTCTTTTCCTACTCTACGAACCTCATCTTTAAAAATCATTCGTAAAGGCTCTACCACTTTTAGTTTCATAAAATCTGGTAATCCACCTACATTATGATGCGATTTAATTGTTGCTGAGGGTCCTCCAGTAGCAGAAACACTTTCTATAACATCTGGATAAATAGTTCCTTGTGCTAACCAATGCACATCTTGTACCAAATGTGCTTCATCGTCAAAAACTTCAATAAAAACTCTACCAATAGCTTTTCGTTTTAACTCAGGATCACTGATACCTTTTAAAGCTTCTAAAAAACGTTCCGAAGCATCTACTCCTTTTACATTTAAGCCCATGTGTTCGTATTGATCCAATACACTCTGGAATTCATTTTTACGAAGCAAACCATTATTTACAAAAATGCAATATAGGTTCTCTCCAATGGCTTTATGCAATAATACTGCAGCAACGGTAGAATCTACTCCTCCGCTTAATCCCAATACTACTTTATCATCTCCAATTTTTTCTTTTAAATCGGCAACTGTAGTATCCACAAAGGCTGCTGGTGTCCAATCTTGTTTTACCTCAGCAATATGTACTAAGAAGTTTTCTAATAATTGCTTCCCATCTTTGGTATGGTATACTTCTGGATGAAATTGTATGGCATAGGTTTCTTCTCCTTCAATTCGGTATGCAGCGTTTGCAACATCGTTTGTACTTGCCAAACGGGTTGCACTTTCAGGAAGAGCTGCTATGGTATCGCTATGGCTCATCCAAACTTGTGTGTCTTCAGAAATGGAAGCAAACAAACCTTGATGATCGTAAATAGTGGATAAATTAGCACGTCCATACTCCCGAATATTGGACGGTTCTACACTACCCCCATGAAAATGAGCTAGGTACTGAGCGCCGTAACAAACCCCTAAAAGTGGTTTGTGCCCTTTTATTTTTGAAAGGTCTGGATGCGGAGCATCTTCGGCGCGTACCGAAAATGGACTTCCCGATAATATTACCGCTTTAAAACTTTCTAAATCTTCTGGTATTTTGTTGTAGGGGTGGATTTCACAGTAAATATTTAACTCTCTAACACGCCTAGCGATTAGCTGTGTGTACTGTGAACCAAAATCTAAAATAAGGACGTTGTTTTGCATCCGCAAAAATAAACTAAAAAAACGTTTCGCAATATGCTTTTATAGAAAATTTAAATAACAAAAGACGCTAAGAAGCACCTTTTGTTATTTTGAAAAAAAATAGCTTTTATTTTTTTAAATAGCCTTCCAAACTCTCTAACATCACTTCATAAAATCCTCCAAACAATTTTTCCATCTCCTCTTTTGCTTCTGGAGTACTTTCAAATTCACAACCCCAAGTAACTTTACAGTTATCGCTATCAATAGCACTAACTTTAACATCACTTACATAATTGGTTACTGGAAATGGGCCCTCTGTAATTATATATTGCATCTCCATTTTATCGTTTTCAGCAAAATTTAAAATTTCATGGATGGCTGCACCATCTGGCAAATAACAGGTTCTTGTTGCCCCTGCTCCTTCGCCTTGGGTTTCTGAACGTTCTATAGGAGAATAATTTTCAATTCCTCTAAAGGAAGATAATGTTGCCCAAGCTTTTTCTGCAGATGCATTTATTGATTTACTTACGATTACTGTATTCATAATATTTGGTTTTTATTGTTTTACATTACAAATGTAACACAGTACAATTCCCAATAAAAAAATCGCGTTCAGTTATATACTTTACTGAATAAAAGAAAGTTGCTCGTTTATAAATTGATGCAATTCCTCTTCTGTTTTAAATTTATAAAGGATGCTAAGACTAAAAATCATACCTAATAAAAACTCCGCATAATCATCCATTCTATTCTTTTTTGTGAATTGCCCTAAAGCAAAGGCTTTCTCCAAAACTACCAGATAACTATTTTTTAAAGCTTCTAAATAGTCGTCGTATCGATGCACTACCTCTTGATTTTCATTTCGCAACTCCACAATGGTATTCACCATCAAACAACTTTTAGGAAAGGTTTTATTTAAAAGTGCAGCGATCAATTCATAAAAAAACAATTTTAGAGATTCTAAACCTTCGGTAGTTTCTCTTAGTTGTTTTAAAAAGGGATCGGAATAAGTCGTAGTATAGAAATCTAGAGAACCAGTAAACAACATCTCTTTTGAGTATTTGTTATATAATACAGATTGACTCACCTCCAAATGCTCAGAAAGCTCTTTTACTGAAACCCCTTTATAGCCTTTTAACCAAAAGATTTCTTGGGCTTTTTCTATTAGATCGTTATAAGAATGATGGAGTACTCTAGCCATGTTTAGATAAAATTAAATGAATTCCTTTTAATAAATAAACCTTTTGTTCTGCTTGGCTATGAATTAAGCAAAAACTCATCGCTGTACAAAATAGTCCTAATAAATGCTTGGCGGTAAATTTTGTATGGTCTTGTGAATAGTGATTCCGAAGTAATAATGCAACAAACAAGCTTTCTATATCCGACAAGTAAGCAACCATTTCCTTTTTTACCTTGGCATCGCTATCGGCTAATTCGGTACCCACATGAATCATATAACAACCAGCTACTGGTTTTTTAGTTTCTAAAAAGGACATAAAAAAAGAAAGGATGGTATTCGCTACATCCCCTTCTCCTCTAAGAACTTCCATTTTTTCTTGGGCATAACGAACTCTATATAATTGTAATGAAGCCTCTAAAATTCCTTGCTTATTTTCAAACTCATGATATAAGGAAAAGCGATTAACGCCAGTGTCTTCTACAATATCGTTTATAGAGCAACCCTCCACTCCTTTGTTCCAAAATAAGATAATCGATTTTTCCAGTACTTGATTTGGATTGTATTCTTTATACCTCATAGTTACCAAATGTACAAATACCCTAAATAGGAATAAAAAAATACGTTAAAATTGTTATTAAAACCTATAATCGAACTAGAATTTATTCTTCTTGATTGCTAATCTTAATTCCAATACCTTCGTTATTCTATTAAATATAGTATTTGTTTCTACTAGTTTAGAAATAATTCCAATTAAAAAATAGAAATTTTATACCTATGACTTTTCTTAAATTAAGCAAAATGAAATACACTAGTTATGCATTTATATTTGGATTCTTATTGGTATCCTGCACTACAGATAAAAATAATTCTACTACAATTTCTAAGAAAAACAAACAACCAAACATTCTACTGGTCATGGTAGACGATATGGGCTTTACAGACACCTCTCCTTATGGCGGTGAAATAAATACACCAACTATAGACCAACTTGCAAAAAGGGGCATGTTATTTACAGATTTCCATACCTCGGTTAGTTGCTCTCCAACCCGATCTATGTTACTAAGTGGTACTGATAACCATCTTGCTGGTTTGGGGAATATGGGAGAGTTACTCTCTCCTAATCAAGTTGGAAAACCTGGTTACGAAGGCCATTTAAACGACAATGTGGTGAGTTTGGCTGAAGTGTTAAAAGATGCTGGGTACCACACCTATATGGCAGGAAAATGGCATTTGGGACATGAGGAAAGCAATATTCCTGGAGCTCGTGGTTTCGAAAAATCCTTTAGCCTTTTAAATGGAGGATCTAGTCATTTCTCGGATATGGCAGGCCTTGTAGAAGCAGAAAAAATAGTGCAATATTCCTTGAATGGTAAAAAATTAAAAACCCTTCCTAAAGATTTTTATTCCTCCCGAAGTTATACTGATTTTTTAATGGACGCAGTAAGAAATTCTGAAGACGACCAACCCTTCTTTGCTTACCTCGCATTTTCTGCGCCACACGACCCATTACATGTTCCAGAACCTTGGATGAGCAAATACAATGGGGTTTATAATAAAGGTTATGAGGCACTTAGAAACAGTAGAATTAAAAAGATAAAAAAGCTAGGGCTTATTCCAAAGGATGCAAAAACACCTGTTATGAATAGTACTGTAAAACCTTGGGATACTTATACAGAAGAAGAAAAGGTATATGAGTCTAGGAAGATGGAAATTTTTGCAGGAATGGTTGAAAATGTAGATTACCATATGGGAAGAATGATAGATTTCCTTTCCGATATAGAGGAACTAGACAATACCATTATTTTGTTTTTATCAGACAATGGCTCCAACCCATGGAACAACACACAATACCCAGGAAATGCAGATGGTGTTTACCTAAGTAAATTTGATAATTCGCTTAAAAATCTAGGAAACCCAACCTCTCATATCGCTTATGGGGTTGGATGGGCCTCTGCAGGATCGGGACCTTTAGATTATTTTAAAATGACCGTTGGTGAAGGAGGTATTAGAACTCCGCTTATTATGAGTGGTCCTGGAATTAATAAGGGGGAAATACACAGAAATTTTGCCTATGTCACAGATATCATGCCCACTCTATTAGATATGGTTGGAGTCCAGAAACCAGAAACTTATAATGATAAAGCAGTACTCCCAATGAAAGGGAAATCCTTTTCTAAAGTACTCACTGGTATAAAAAAATCCACTTATACCGATGAGGATTATATTGGTGGGGAAATGGGAAATGGAAAATGGATGCGCAAAGGAAATTTTAAAGCCCAAATGGTTCCTAACCCTTATGGAAGTAACGAATGGAAGCTTTTCGACCTCTCTAAAGATCCAGGAGAAACCACTGATATTTCTCCTGAAAACCCTGAGCTTTTAGAAGAACTTAAAAATGCTTGGGCGGCCTATTCAGAAGAAGTTGGCGTCGTTTTACAAGAATAAAATATTTAGAAAAATATAATCCTACTATTAAATATTCTTCCTTCATTTTTATTTGAAATAAAAAACACCCCTGACATGTTCCGTCACAGGCCCCGTTAAATTTGCACCTAAGTTTAACAATAAAATCAATTTAAAAATGAAAAATGCAATCAACTGGTTTGAGATTCCTGTAAGTAATTACGAAAGAGCAAAAAAATTCTATTCCGAAATATTAGGTGTTACGATTACCGATTTTCATATGCCTGAAAAAAACATGAAATATGGAATGTTTCCTTACGATATGGAAAACCAAGGTGTAGGTGGTGCTATTGTGCAAATGGAAGAATTAAAACCTTCTGCAGATGGTTCTACCGTTTATCTTAACGGTGGTGAAGATTTAAACATCGCTTTAAACAAAGTAGTAAATGCTGGTGGACAAGTAATCATGCCTAAAATGGATATTGAAGAAAATGGCTTTATCGCTCAATTTATAGATACCGAAGGCAATCGAGTTGCCCTACATTCTATGGGTTAATAAAAAGAATAGCGAATCCAATTTTGGGTTCGCTATCTTTGCTTTTTATGTCACAACTCTCCAGACTTATTTCCATTCTTACCCTGTTAAAATCGAAACGGTTATTAACCGCTACCGAATTGTCTGATAAGTACGAGGTAAGCATTCGTACCATCTACAGAGACATTAGAAAATTAGAAGAAGCAGGTATTCCTGTTTATACTATAGAAGGTCGCGGTTATAGTTTGATGGATCATTATACGGTGGCTCCCGTTCAATTTTCTGAAAAACAGGCCAATGCCTTAATTACTGCCCAGCACATTGTTAACCAATCTAAAGACGCCTCTTTTGTCACCAACTTTAATGAGGCATTAATTAAAATTAAATCTGTTTTTAGAAGTTCCATACAAGAAAGAAGTGAATTGTTAAGCGATAAGATTCACGTGATGAATTGGGAATACGAGGAATTTTCTAGTGATGCCTTATCTGAAATACAATTGGCTATTACCCATTTTAATATTGTAGAAATCAATTATCAAAAAGCGGATGACCCTAGCATTACTTTTAGAAAGATTGAACCCTGTGCCATGTATTCTACCAACCACAAATGGATTTTAATTGCCTGGTGTCATTTACGCGACGATTACCGTGCTTTTAGAATAGACCGCATCCAGCATTTTAAAATTTTAAACGAGGTTTTTGAAGATCGCAAATTTAGTCTGCAAGATTATTTTCAGCCTTATACATAAAAAAGGGGCTTTTTCCTCTTGACTTGATAGCTAAAAAAACTAATTTCGTTTAGCTACTGATAAAGGCAATTAAAACCGACCTTATCATGTAACATAAGCCGATAAACGTCAATAATATTGAAGATATAACAAGTTGTAACACATTAGACCAAACCTCATAATTGGAATTATCACAAAGACATATTAAGAAAATAAAATGGACGACTCGAATGGCGTTTACGAGTTTAGGTATTTTAGTTTTTGCTCTTTTAATAAATGAATTTAGAGAGCCATTACTCGGAATAAAAAAAGGATATGCACCACATAACTTTGGATTTAACTTTATGTTTTTTCTTCCATCTATGTTAACTACGCTCGGTCTTGGATTGGCTGTGGTTGGACGGACAATAAAACATTGGAAAACTTGGACTGACTTAAATAAAAAGTTAATATTAATCGGGTTGTCAATTCCTGCAATCGGAATTTGGACTTTTATGATAATCAGAATGTTTATAAACTAATATTAGAAATTTTGGGTTTTTATTTCGGTAGAGTATTTTTTAATTTCATTGGTGCAGTTATAAGGTGGTGTTATGGTAGTATTTGGAGAACAATTTTCCGAAAAAAGAAATTCTCTTTTAAAGAATATTTATATGGACCAAAAGAATCGAATTACTATGATGATATGGGGCACTTACTTAACAATAGAATCATAGGTGCAATTGGATTTGTATTTATGATTATCCCATTAATAAAACTGATTTTTAATTAAAAAAACGTGTTACAACACCGCCTATAATTCATTGCGGCTGAATTTCCTATCGGAAATCCAAGCCTTTTTATTAAATTCGTTGCTTAGCCGAAAAATCCTATCGGATTTCTCCGCAACGCAATCATAGCCAAAACCGTTGTGCTTCATTATCAGAAACCGCTAACCAATGATAAAATTCTTTAGAAAAATTAGACAAAACTTGCTTTCGGAAGGTAAAACTGGAAAGTATTTAAAATATGCAATTGGAGAAATTATACTTGTAGTTATTGGAATTTTAATTGCGTTAAGTATTAACAATTGGAATGAGACGTATCAAGCTCAAAACAAGATGATAAGTAATTTTCAAAACTTAATTGAGGATTTGGAAAGTAATAAACGTCAACTATCAAATCTTAATGAAAGAAGGATGGAAGTATCAGATGGAGCTGGTTTTTTAATTGATAAATATGAAAATCAAATCCAGGTTAACGAAAATGACTTTATTGCTTTACTCTACCCCGTTCTATCTGAAAGAAATTTTGAAATCAATAGAAATGGAATTGATAAGGTTTTGGCGTCCTCTGCATATGAACTCAAACAGATGGAAAGTATTAGAGACCTTATCAAATCATATATACAGATCTCTAACAGTATAAACGCATTCGAAATAAAAGAAAACTCTGCGGTTGAAAATATGGAAATGACAACTGCTGGAAATGGATATTTTAGAACTGTTTGGAAAACATTTCGCAAAAACAGATTTAAAACTACTACTGATTATAATAATCCAGATTTTGATTTTCTTAAAATTATGGAAAATGATGAGCTATTATATATTTTGTTTCGATATGAATTTGTAAATCAAACTTCAAGTAGACTTTACAATAACCTAACTGAAAAAGGAGATGAAGTCATAAAAGCAATAGAAAAATATAAAAAAACAAAATAACGTAAGCACAACACCGCCTATAATTCCTTTAGACTTGCATAATAAAAATGTAGTAAATTAAAAAACTGTTGCCTACAATGGATTTAAAAAAAGATCATAAAAACGAACCGACTCAATCAGATGAGATTTCGAATACAGAGTTCAAACCAAAGACGAATGAAGAGCTAAATGAAGAGAACCCTGCTAGACGAAACAGGAGACAAGCTACTGAAGAAGAACTTAACGACCCACTACATGGAGTAAAATTGGCTCAGATTTTAGAACGTTTGGTAGAGCATTATGGTTGGGAGTATCTGGCAAATCGTGTCAATATTCGCTGTTTCATGTATAACCCTACGATGAAA
>CAJXYJ010000044.1 GCA_913063255.1 uncultured Flavobacteriales bacterium
AGTATAGCTTGCCTTCCAAGTAAATTTTACAGATTCTTCTTTCATTTTCCTATAGATAATAAATTAGCAAATAATCGGTATGCACCAGAAACTCCAGCAGGAAGTTCTCTAAAGAAACTAATCCCTGTGTATATATAATACCCTTTTCCGTATTGGGCAACCAATAATGATCCCTTTGTTTGTTTTTGATTTTTGTCTTGCATTCCTAATATGGGCGTAAATTCTTTTGCCCAAGTATCTGGAAAATAAAGCCCTCTTTCTTGAACCCAACCGTTAAAATCTTCTTGAGTTATTTTGTTAGGGGAATTTAAAACTAGATGTTTAGGAGCAAGAAGACTTACTTCCGAAAATTCATCCGTCACTCTATCTCTAGATAATTCTAAAGAATATGGCGCCAAATCTTTAGTTACCAATCGATGGCTGGTATTGTACTGAAGAATTAAGGTACCGCCATTTTCTACATAACTGTTTAATTCTTTTTGTTTAAAAGCTAATTCAGAAACTGTATTATAGGCTCTTATCCCAACAACGATAGCGTCGTATTGTTTTAGTTTTTCTGAATTTATTTCTGAAGGATCTATAGAGGTAACTTTATATCCTATTTGTTCTAAGCTTTCAGGAATAGCATCTCCAGCTCCTTTTATATATCCAATATTCTCTCCTTTTTTCTGAAGGCTAATATGCACAACTTTCGCTTCTGAAGGAACTAATACACTTTGGTAGGGGATGTGATCGTATTCTATTTCGATAAGTTCTTTATGGTAGGTCTCATTTCCAATATTCACTACCGATTTCAATTGCCCTTCACTTTGATTAGAAGGCGGTTGCACTGTGAATATAACAGTTGCATCTTCTCCTTTTTTAGTTAAACTAAAGGCTTGACTATCTGGACTAATAATCCATCCTTCTGGATGTTGTAAGGAAACTGAGCCTTCTATATTGTCTTTTCCAGCCCGTACTTTAACAGGAATTTGTTTTGCTTTATTAGTAGAGAATATAATTACTTTTTCTGGGATACTAGAAGTAACCTCTGGTAATACATCGAAAGGTTGATACACCTCTCCTTTAACAGGATCGTTAAATTTATAAATAAGGTTTCTTGTAATTTCAAAAGAGACGCCTTCGATAGTAAGATTAAATATTATTGGGAAATTCATTGCTCTTTCTGGGAATCCAATTAAGTTAGAATCGTTTACCATATACATGCCAATAGTTCCTTTTTCATTTAACCAATATGGAGTGCTATTTTCGGTTACTGAAAAAGTGCCTTCTACACTTTCTAGAGTATATTTTTCATTCTTTAATAATGGTGTAGCAACCAAAGTATTAGGAAAGGAAACGATAGATGAGCTTACAGAACCAAGTTTGATATTAGATTTAGACCTGTTGATTGCTTCAATATTTATTATTACTTCTCCATTAGGAGAAATGCTTTGTGCACTTGCAACTGCTTCTAAATACAATCCAGCACATTCAATTATTAGTTTTTTTAACTCCTCCAGTTTTATATTTTTCCAATGTCCTTCTGGAAGTTTTTGTAATAACTGAAATGCTTCTAAAAGTTGTGGAATCATTGCCGAAGGATTTTTAAAATTGAAGTTTTCTTCTAATGAGTTTAAAATATTTCCTATTGCTTCACCACCTTCAATTCTAGTCCAAGAGGTATTTATTCCTTCAAATAGATCGGTTTTACCATTTGGAAAATCCCCTTTTAAAAACTCTAAATATTCTATTTGACTGCCTCGAGTACCCGTATTACCAAACCCTTGGGATTTATGCATACTTCTACTTAAAGCTGCGATTTCCCCATTAGATAAACCAAGGCCTGAATAATAAGTTCCTGTTTCTACTTCTAATAAATTAGTTTTATCTGCTTTTTCAAAATTCTCTGTAGATCCATAAAACCACCATGAGGTATTAAAAAATAAACGTTTGGGTTGCCAAGTCCCAAATTTTTCTACAGTTTCTGGATAGTGAGAAGCATCTCCTACCAAATCGAATGCATCCACACTTAGCATTGCGGAAGATGTATGATGCCCGTGAGTACTTCCCGGGTTTTTATAATCAAATCTATTAATAATAATATCTGGTTTAAACCTTCTAATATTTAAAACTACATCTCCTAAAACTTCTTCTTCATTCCAAATTTCTAAGGTTTCATCTGGGTGTTTAGAATAACCAAAGTCATTTGCACGCGTAAAAAACTGTTGACCACCGTCTGTTTTTCTAGCCGCTACTAATTCTTGTGTTCTAATAACCCCTAATAATTCTCTAATTTCTGGACCAATTAGATTTTGCCCTCCATCTCCTCTAGTAATAGAAAGGTAGGCAGTTCTTGCATGAACATGATTGGCTAAATAGGAAATTAATCGTTGGTTTTCATCATCTGGATGCGCAGCGATATACATTGCAGAACCTAAAAAATTAAGCTTTTGTAAGTTGTGATAAATATCGGAAGCTGTTGGTTTTTCCGGTTGTTGTGCAATAATTGAAGTAATACTAAATAATAGTAGAAATAAGGTAATAGTAATTGTTCGCATAGATGGTTTTAATTGGAATCTCCCAAATATACTTAAATTGAAAATTAGCAAAAGTAAATTAGCTAATCTTTAACAATAAAAAGTGAATCTCTACTATAGCCCTAATGAATCTCTAAGAGTTCTGTCTTTATTGCTTTTTTGCGCCCAATAATTAGTTCGCATTCTTTTAATTTTTGTGGCTGTAGTTTTTAGACCAAGAGTGTCCATTGGATTTGCAAAAGAGGATTCTTCCCATTTTTCAATTTCAAAAGGAAAAGAACTATTAAAGTAAATAACCAATTGCCTAGGAAGGTTTGGATAGTTAATTGTATAAATACTTTCTGAACCCTTTTGACTGAAACTTGCAGTTGCTTTGTAGGCTTTGGTTTTTTTATGATCTAAGCGTAAATATTCAAAAGATGGAATCATCATAAAATCCCCAATTGGTAATTCTTCTGGATTGATTCGAATAAGATTCCAAAGTTCGTTTTCAAGAATTGTTTTATCAAGGCTTAAGTTTTGATCTGCTTCCCCTTCAAAATAAGAATGAGAAAGAATCTCAAATTTATCGGTATTATTTAATTGCATATACACTTGCCCGCACCATTCTTGTGAAGAGGTTGAGATTTTAATAGGATGCTCTTTTGTCGATAAAGGACTAAAAGTACTACTCATTATAGAATAGGGATAAATTCCTGTAATGAATTTTTTAGTACTGTTTAGTTTTAAAACTGGGATGTTATTTTCAGAATAGTCATTTGCTTTAACTTGTTCTTTTGGGAGAAAATCTTCGGTTACAAAAACACTAACCGCTGTACCTTCACGAAGTTCCCCATAACGTAACTGGGAAAGTTGATAGGAAGTAATTTCAGCTTTTCCAGAAAACCAATACTCTTTAAATTCAGGGCTTAAATTTCTATAGGAAATATCTTTAGTAATTGTGTTATCCTTTATTGTTTCAGATTCTTTACAAGAAAATAAAATTAGAGTGACTACATTAAATAAGAATAGAAGTTTTAAAGCTTTGTATATCCTTTGCATCTTTTAGAGGAGGTTTTAAATTTATTATAAAAATTAAGAATTAGCAATTTCCATTAAGGTTTTATAAACTAGGTGAGTTGGCAAACCCATCACGTTAAAGTAGGAGCCTTCAATTTTATGGATACCTATATAACCAATCCATTCTTGTATGCCATAACTGCCAGCTTTATCATAAGGATTGCATGTATTTAAATAGTAGGTTATTTCTTCATCTTTTAAGACATTGAACCAAACTTTAGTAGAATCATGGATGGTTTTTTGAAAGTTTTTTCCAGTAAATGAAACGGAAGTAAATACCTCATGCATTCCTCCACTAAAGGATTTCAGCATTTGAAATGCATCTTCAAAATCTTTCGGTTTTTCTATTGCTTTTTCATTTTGCCATACAATGGTGTCACTAGTAATAACAATGTCTTTATCGGAAAGATCACTAAAGGCAGCCGCTTTTAGTTTAGATAGGTAACCTGTGATTTCCGAACCTTTTAAATGCTCTGGGTAGATTTCTTCAATTTCTTTAATTTCAATAGTGAAATCAATTCCCATTTCTTTAAAAAAATGATGCCTTCTTGGTGATCCAGAAGCTAGAATTATGTTATGGTTTTGTAATTTTTCAGATAGCATATATATAAGTACTTAAATTGTAAAGTTATGAGTGTTTAAAGTTAATAAATGACAAAAGTATAGAGTAAAATGGAGCACATTCCTAAGAACATAATGGCCTTCAGTAATTTTGATAAAAAGGCATAATCCCTTTTTTCTTTTGCATCCCAAATTTTTGTGCAAAAATAGAGTAGGGGTGCTATAATTAATAATAAAAAATAGACAATGGCGATTGTATAATTGTAAAGGTGAACATAGATGTAGTAGATCGTAGCAAATAGTGTTACTATTCCTAAACCAAAAGCTATATAAGAAGTTCTTTTTCTACCTATAGCAATTGGAAGGGTGTTCAGTCCTCCGTTTTTATCTCCATTTATATCTTCTATGTCTTTTACTATTTCTCGTATAAGATTGATGATAAACGCAAAAAAAGCATAATCGAGTAACATACTAAAAGCTAAAGTTTGGTACTCTTGATTTAAGTAATTTATAGCAGGTAATAAATCGAATAATCCAACAATAATAAGACTTAATGCAACTAAAGAGGATATAACAATATTCCCTATAAGTGGTAGAGATTTTAAATAAGTGGCATATAAATAAAGCAAAGCAGAAATTAAAATAAAAAGAGTTGCGAAAACTGATTTGTTAATGATATTAGATAAGTAAAACCCAATACCAACACCAATTACATTAAAAACTACAAACAGATTAAAAGCTGTTTTTTCTGAAATCTTTTTACCGATTAATACTTTTGAAGGCTTATTTATTTTGTCTATAGGAACATCGTAAATGTCATTAATGATATTTCCGGCAGCAGCAAGACAAATAGTAGCTATAACTAATAAGGCAAATTCAAAATTGGATAAAGTGATATCGGTACCTAAGGGAATAAAGAGTCCAAACCTAATAAAAACCTGTATCAACGCAATTAGGATAAGGTTCTGAAATCGTATTAATTTTAAATAAGACAATGTATAAGCTGAGTTAATTGTTATAAAAATATTGCAGTTTTTGAGTGAAGTACAACCAAGTCTTGAATCTATTGTCTTTTCTCTTTATTCTTTTTTTTTATTTAATCGTATTTAGCACTAACATTGTCATTTGCTAGCCACTTCCCTTGAACTTTTAAAACTTGTTCAATCACATCTCTAACACATCCTTTTCCTCCTTTTTTATGAGAGACATATTTAGATACTCCTTTAATTTCTGGAACAGCATCTTGAGGGCAACATGGCAATCCTACTTCTTGCATTACATGAAAATCTGGAATGTCGTCCCCCATATACAAAACATTATCCTTTTGAATATTGTTATCTTGTAAATAGGTCTTCATGGTCTCTGTTTTATGATGTGCCCCTAAATAAATATCTGTTATTCCTAAACCCTTTAAGCGTTTTCTAACCCCTTCGTCAGTTCCACCAGAAATAATACAAACGTGAAACCCTTCATCTACTGCTGTTTTAAGAGCAAAACCATCTTTGGTGTGCATGGTTCGATGCATACTCCCATCGGTAGTAATAATAATTGTGCCATCAGTTAAAACTCCATCTACATCAAATATTAAAGTAGTGATTTGGTTTAAGTATTCTTTATAATTTTTTTCCATTATATTTCTCTTGTATCGATATTGTTAGTTTATGGTACAGTTCTTTATAAGGACTCCCTTCTAGCAAATGTAAATGATTTTCTATTGTTTTAAGGTCATTTCTTTTGGCTGGTCCTGTTTGTGAATTTTCAGGATTTAAGCTTTCCAATTTTTTGGCAGTTTCTATTATAAGAGGCTTTAATAAATCGAAGGATAAAGAATTATCCATAAGTAAATCACTTCCTACTTGATATAAATAATTAACGAAATTATTTACAAATACTGCAGATAAGTGTAATTGTTCCCTTTCTTTTGAATTTATTTCTTGGACATTTTCAGAGATAAGCAACCCTAATTGTTTTAGCGATTCTAAATCTTCTTTATTATTGGCTTCAATACAAATAGGAATGGTTTTAAAATCCACTTCTGCATTTTTTGAAAAAGTTTGCAAAGGATAAAAAACTCCCTTCTTATTATTATCTGAAAGGTAGCTAATAGGAACACTTCCCGAAGTATGAACGACCAATTTGTTTTTAAATGAAAGAGTTTCAGAAAGTACTTTGATGGTATCGTCAGGAACAGCTATAATATAAATGTCAGCTTCTTTTAGTTGTGTTATTTCTGTTGTAAAGTTGGTTTGAAAGCCTTCAGAAAAATTAATTTGAGATCGATTATAAATCTGTATAACATCAATTTTGGAAGTTTTTGAGAAAGCATGATAAAGATGCTGCCCAACATTTCCAAATCCTAAAATAATCGCTTTAATCATAAAGCGAAGATAAGTATTTTGTCATTCAGAGCGGAGTATACGAAGCGAAGAATCTTATTACTTTATTATGTATTTTTTGAGATTCTTTAGTCACTATGTTCCTTCTGAATGACATGGAGTTGTCATTCAGAGTGAGAAACGACCGAAGAATCTCTTTTGTTATTTGAGATTCTTCACCTTCGGTTCTGAATGACAAAGGAGAATTAATATCTTTGTACTTTATTTTAAAAGATGCAAAAAAAAGATATAAATTCAAGAGAAGACATTGCACTATTGGTAAATAATTTTTATTCCAAAGTTAGAGAGAATGAATTATTAGGACCAATTTTCAACACAGTGATAAAAGATTGGGAAACTCATTTAGACCTATTAACGGATTTTTGGGAAACGAATTTATTTTTCATTAAAAAATATACAGGAAATCCTTTGGCAAAACATGTAGAGGTAGATAAATTTTACAAGCATACCATAAATGAATTGCATTTTGGAAATTGGATAAATATGTGGCATCAAACTATAGACGACATGTTTGAAGGAGATATTGCTCAATTGGCAAAAAATAGAGCTAGAAATATGAGTACTTTTATGAATATAGAGATTTTTAAGAACAAGCCAAAACTGTAGATATAAACATTAACATTTATCATGAAATTACTGAATGGAATTACTTAAATTTGCAGCAAATTTACATTCCATGATAAAGAAAATATTCGATATTCTTTTTTCAACTCGATTAACTTCCATTTTATTTATTGTTTTTGCAGCTGCTATGGCTACTGGTACCTTTATGGATGCCTCGGCAGATACTTCTCCAACTCCTTATACCAGAGAATTAATCTATAATGCTTGGTGGTTCGAAGCAATAATGGGCTTGTTTGTTATCAATTTTATAGGCAATATGTCAAAGTATCGTTTATTTAGGAAAGAAAAATGGGCAACATTACTAATACATCTTTCTTTTATATTTATTATCCTAGGCGCATTTGTTACTCGTTATATAAGTTTTGAAGGAATCATGCATATTCGAGAAGGTGCTACAGAAAACACAATGTTATCTTCAGAAACCTATTTAAATACTTTTATCGATGGCGATTATAAAGTGGATGGAATTCCACAACGTAGAACGGTAAAGCCAATACATCTACGTTTATCTGAACGTTTGGATAATGATTTTGAATATAATACCGATTATAACGGACAAGAAGTATCTGTTAAGTTTAAAAACTTTATAAGCAATGCAAAACAAGGCATTGTGGAGTCTGAAGATGGTAAAGGCTTTTTAAAAATTGTCGAGGCTGGAGATGGCCAGCGTCATGATCATTGGATAGGCGATGGAGATATTATCAATATTCATAATATATTATTTGCCTTTAATAATCCAACGGAAGGTGCAATAAATTTGAGTCATAAGGATGGAAAATATAACATTAATTCTCCTTTTGATGGAGAGTTTATGCGAATGGCAGATCAATTTAAAGGTACTTTGGTAAAAGATAGTGTACAAGATTTTCAACTACGATCCTTATATCAAGTAGCAGACATGGCATTTGTTATTCCAGAAAATGTAATGACTGGGACCAATGGTATTATTAAAGCTCCGATAAGTGAACCAACCAATAAGGATGCATTGATTTTGGAAATTACATCTGGAGGAGAAACAAAAATCGCAGAAATATTAGGAGGTAAAGGGGTTGTTGCAAATCCTATTGCAACCGAAGTAGGAGGGCTAAAAGTCTATTTAAGCTATGGTTCTAAAGAATATGAGCTTCCTTTCAGTATTACGTTGAATGATTTTATAGCGGATAAATACCCTGGAACTGAAAAGAATTATTCGGCATTTAAAAGTAAGGTGACTGTAAACAAAAGTGAAACAGAATTTTATGATTATGAGATTTTTATGAATAATATTTTAGACGAGCAAGGATATCGCCTTTTTCAGGCTTCATTTGATGGCGATGAAAAAGGATCGGTATTATCTGTGAATCATGATTTTTGGGGAACTTGGATAACTTATGTAGGTTATGGCCTTTTATACTTAGCATTATTGGCTATATTATTTGATAAAAACACAAGATTTTCAGATTTAAAGAAAATGCTTAAAAAAATAAAAAAGAAAAAGGCTAAATTATCTATGATATTGGTGTTGCTATTATCTTTTTCTGGGTTTGCCCAAGAAAACGATTCACACCAAAGTGAAATATCAAAAGAAAAATTAGATTCAATCATCCTTGTAAACGCTACAAGTAAAGAACATGCTGCTAAGTTTGCACATTTGGTAATACAGGATAATGGTCGTATGAAACCTGTTAATACTTTTGCAAGTGAATTACTTCGTAAAATAAGTAGAAAGAATGCATACAATAGTTTAGATGCAAATCAAGTATTTGTTTCTATGGTAGAATTTCCACGTCTTTGGATGGAAGTTCCAATTATAAGCTTAAAAAGAGGTAACGATAGTATTCGAGAGATTATTGGAATAGATAAAGATGCAACACACTTTGCTTTAATGGATTTGATTGATGAAGAAGGATATAATAAGTTGGGGCCTTATATTCAGGAGGCATCTAAGACTGTTAATAAAAACCAATTTCAAAAGGATTTTATAAAGGCTTATGAGAACTTTTATTTATTAAATCAGACATTAAGTGGAAGTATTTTTAAAATATTCCCAGTTCCAGAGGATCCAAATAATCGTTGGGTATCATATCCAGAGTTAGCGGAAGTAAATTATAAAGAAGCAGATTCTGCTTTTACTAGAAACATTCTTCCCTATTACTTTGAAACCTTACGAGAAGCTCGTAAAACAGGAGATTATTCTTCGGCAGAAGAACTATTAGATGGAATAACCAACTTTCAAAAGAAATTTGGAGTTGCGGTAATGCCTAGTGATAGTAGAATAAGTACCGAAGTTTTATATAATAAAGTAGATATTTTTAATCGTTTATATAAATATTTTGCCTTGTTTGGTATGGTGATGTTTGTGTTTATTATCGTTCAAATATTTAATGAGAATAAGACTATTAATACTATAATAAAACTTTGTAAATATATTATTTGGTCCTTTTTCATCATGCTTACTTTGGGGCTAATTGCACGTTGGTATGTTAGTGGCCATGCACCATGGAGTGATGCTTATGAATCTATAATTTATGTGGGTTGGGCAACAGTATTGTTTGGAATTACTTTAGGTAGAAAGAGCGATTTAACTATAGCTTCTACTGCATTTGTTGCTGCCATTATCTTATGGGTAGCTCATGAAAACTGGATAGATCCATCTATTTCTAATTTGCAGCCAGTTTTAGATAGTTATTGGTTAATGATTCATGTTGCAGTTATTGTAGCAAGTTATGGACCTTTTACCCTTGGAATGATATTGGGATTAACTTCTTTACTTTTAATAGTTCTTACTACAAAAAAGAATTATAAAAAGATGGAATTAAATATTAAGGAGCTTACCGTTATTACAGAAATGGCTCTTACCGTTGGTTTGGTTATGTTAACCATAGGAAACTTCTTAGGTGGTCAATGGGCTAATGAAAGTTGGGGCCGCTACTGGGGTTGGGATCCTAAAGAAACTTGGGCTTTGATTAGTATAATGATTTATGCCTTTGTAATCCATATGAGATTGGTTCCTGGTTTACGTGGTAAATGGAGCTTTAATTTTGCAGCAGTAATTGCTTATGCTTCCATAATGATGACTTATTTTGGGGTTAATTTTTACTTAACTGGATTGCATTCTTATGCAAGTGGAGATGTGCCTGTAACGCCAAGTTTTGTTTGGTACTTTACAGCATTTGTATTATTACTAAGTGCTCTAGCATATTCTAAGCACAAAAAATATTATACAAAAAAAGGATAAGCGTTTAAGCTTATCCTTTTTATTCTAGAGAGTTAATATAATATTAGTTGTATATATAATCTGGCTGACTGTCTACCATTCTAAAATCTTCTTGAATATGCTCACTAATCTCCAACTTTTGATATAAATCTTTAGTTTGCTCTCCAACTTCACTTTCAGTTAGCTTTAGTTTTCGAGCAATTTTAGAATTAGTTTTGCCTTCAGAAATATATTGTAGCAATTTTATTTCAAGTCCATTTAAATCATATTGCATGATTAGGTTTTCAAGATAGATTTCTTCTATCATTTCTTCAACTTTAGCTCTATTCATAACATCTTGTCTTTTAAGGAATATTCTCATTTCGGTTTGTCTTAAAACTCCCTCTTCTTTTACGGCTTGCATTCTAAACATTATAGCATAAGAGAGAAGTAATGCTTCAAATAATGTTGCGATTTTTAAATGAACAGCTTCAGTAAATAAAAAGTCAATTCCAAAATTCTGAAGTACAAAAAAGTCAATTGAAAATAATAAAGGTATAAAGGACGCTATCACGTAAAATTTAGCATAATTCTTTCTGCTAAAAAGTAATACTCCAGTTAAAAAGTAAATTCCAATTAAACCAAATAATAGGGCATTAGCCAAATTTGCAATAAAGGGATCTCCAATAATCCAAGCAATACTAATTAACACAACAGCTATTATTAATGTAGGAATCGTAATATTATTTATTTTGGGGTAGTAATCTTTTAAAGTAAGATACTTTGAAGCAAATAAAACGCTTAAAGTAGTAGCAAACAATAAAAAAGTAGATTGTAAAATTTCAGTTTGAATAATATCATTTATACCAATTAGCGGAAATAAGCCCTCTGCAAAAAACAGAGCTACAGTTAATGCGGCAAATGTTGCAGAAAAGTAAATAAATAAAGATTCATCGAAAATAAAATAACAGACTAGATTTAATAGAATTACAGTTAATGCAAAACCATAAAATAATCCTTGATTAAATAAGGATGAATTAAAATGCATCCCAGATAAATTTGGTGTAATTGAAAGGACACTAGAATTGAATAATTTGTAGGAAAAATCCTTATTTGTTGTTTTTCCAATATTTGATACTATAGCAGGGTTATCAAATAAAACTTCATTTATAACACCCTTATTAGGGTTGTTAATTAAAGGAATTGGTAACAATTTTATTGAACCCTCTATGGGCCTTTCAAAATTGGTAAGTAAAAGGTTTTCAGCGTTTAAGATGTCTATTTCACTACAATCATTTCTATCTAATGGAGTAGTACTCCACATAGTAATTGTAGTAAAAAGACATAATAACAGGGGCAATAATTGCTGTCTCATAATAAGTAAGTTTTAATCATTTGGGTAGTCCAATATACAAATTAATTGCAGATAAACTAATAAATCTGCATTTAATCGATAAAACTGAATAAAAAAAAGGCTGTCCTGTAAGACAACCTTTTAAATTTTATTTAAGATTTTCGACTAATTTCCTACCATGTCTTCCGGTTTTACCCATTCGTCAAACTCTTTTTCTGTTAAATATCCTAATCGAACAGCTTCTACCTTTAAAGTGGTTCCGTTTTTATGTGCAGTATTTGCAATCTCTGCAGCTTTATAATAACCAATTTTGGTATTCAAAGCAGTAACCAACATTAGAGAATTGTTCAATTGAGTTTCAATTACATCTAGATTTGGTTCTATTCCTGAAACACAATGGATATCAAAAGAAAGACACGCATCTCCAATTAACTGAGCAGAAGATAAAAAATTTGCTGCCATAACAGGTTTAAAAACATTCAATTCATAATGTCCTTGCATTCCTCCAACTGCTATTGCCATGTCGTTACCAATAACTTGTGCGCAAACCATGGTTAAAGCTTCACATTGAGTTGGATTTACTTTCCCTGGCATAATTGAAGAACCAGGTTCATTAGCAGGAATTGTAATTTCACCAATTCCACTGCGAGGACCACTAGCCAATAAGCGAATATCGTTAGCTATTTTATTCAATGAAACAGCTAACTGTTTTAAGGCTCCGTGTGATTCAACAATTGCATCGTGTGCAGCTAATGCTTCAAATTTGTTTTCAGCAGTTACAAAAGGTAAACCAGTAAACTTTGCTATTTGTTCAGCTACATGATTTGCATATCCTTTTGGAGTATTAATTCCTGTTCCTACAGCGGTTCCTCCTAATGCAAGTTCAGATAGATGTGCTAAAGTGTTTTCTAGCGCTCTTATACCATATTTTAACTGAGAGGCATATCCACTAAATTCTTGACCTAAGGTTAAGGGAGTTGCATCCATTAAATGAGTACGTCCAATTTTTACAATATCTTTAAATTCATTAGACTTGTTTTCTAAGGAAGCTTGTAATTGTTTTACTCCAGGTAATGTTACTTCTACGATTTTTTTATAAGCTGCAATATGCATTCCAGTTGGAAATGTATCATTAGAGGACTGAGATTTATTTACATCATCATTTGGAAGTAAAGTTTTTTCACCTTCTCCTATTATATTACCTGCTAATTGATGTGCTCTATTTGCAATTACTTCATTTAAATTCATATTGCTTTGAGTCCCACTTCCAGTTTGCCATATAACTAATGGAAATTGATCGTCATGCATACCCGTTAAGATTTCATCACAAACTGCAGCAATTAAATCTCTTTTTTCTTCAGTTAAAACTCCTAAATCACAATTGGTATAGGCAGCAGATTTTTTTAAATAAGCAAAACCATATACTATTTCTAAGGGCATAGAGGCTGGTTTTCCAATTTTAAAATTATTTCGGGAACGCTCTGTTTGTGCACCCCAAAGTTTATCAGCTGGTACTTTTACCTCGCCTAGTGTATCTTTTTCAATTCTGTAATCCATAATTCTGTTTTTATAGAACTACAAAGGTAAGTAAATCGCTATTTTTCTTGACTTTAATACTGTTTAATTCCTGTTAATAAAATATATTTTTTATTGTTTTATATAAAAAAAGCATAGTATATTTGGGGCATAAATAAAAAAAGTAAAGTTATGTTTGATTTCAGTCAATATTTAGGGTTTTTAGCTTTTATGACCATCGTTACTATTGGTTTTTGGCTAATGATTTTTTTAATATCTATTCTTCCTTATTGGATAGGAGGGGCATTATTAGAAAGATGGAAATTAAATCGTGAAGCAAAGAAAAGCGAAGAAGCTTAATCTAGCTTTTTAAGCTATAAAAAAAGGGATGTGATTTAATCACATCCCTTTTTTTTATAATTTTATTTAAATATATTTAATCAGCTTCAACTAGTGATATATTGTCTATAGCTATTTCATCTCTACCAGAATCACCAGTAAAACGCATATACAAATTTTGTCCATTAGGTATAGTGACGTAAAATTCAGCAGATTTATGTGTTAATACCCAAGAAGGTGAGGCATCTGCAGCTCCAGGAGAAACAAAATCTAAATCATCAATATTAATATAATCTGTACCATCATCTGAATATGAAAAATTTAAAGAATTTACCTGGCTTTTGTCATTATAAACATAAATATCATAATCTATCTTAAAGCTAGTTAAATTATTACCAGTGTCATTATTTAGTTTTATTTCTATGTATCCGGGTGTAAAATCATTTTGTCCAGGTGCTACACCTAATGCTATATCACCTCCACCAACATCAAATGCATAAATACCTGGTTGCGCTTCTCCTCCAGTGGATTCTCCTTTAGCATAAACACCACTATTTTGTGTTTCTCCATAATCTAATGATACGTTGTTAAATCCATTAGCAATAATTATATCTGAATCTAATTGTCCCGCACTAGGTATGGGGGCAAAACCTGCTCCAGTAAAAGCGTCAAAACCATTAGATGATATTGTATTTATAGATGCTGGACAATCAGAAATTGGGTCACTTTTAAAACCTCCAAATACAAACCCATTGTTTGATGTATTTATAGACCAAAACCCCCATGTCTCAGAGCAATCGTTTGGTCCTGTATCTTCAATATTAAAATCATGTCTACCCTGCCATTTTACTGGATTTACACCTATAATAAATCCTTCATCACTATCTACACCGTTTCCACTTTCCATATCACAAGAAGTAAACGTGCCATCAACGTTACAATTATTTTGAAGAGCAATACCGTCATAAACAAGACCATCATATAGTACCTGCGTAGTTATTTCACTAATTCCACTAGCATCTGTTGTAAACATCATATTAAATGTTTGGTCTGTTCCATCTAAAATAGGATGACCGTCACATGCAAAACAAAAATAGGTTCCTGTAATTGGTTCCACAGGAGCTAGGTTGGTGTGTTTTGCAATCATAATATCAGCTGCTGTATTATTGTAAATAACATTTGATATAATAGGGTTACTTCCATCTCCATCTACTGAAAAGTTAAATATTAATTCATTTGACATAAAAATTGCTTGGTCAATAGGGTAATTGGGCCTAAATTTTTCGTTAGAAGTTGCATAAATAACATCTCCAGTTTGTAAAATTATTTTAGCTATATGATAGTTTTTCGCAAAACTATTACTATTAGGCTTCATAATTTTTACTTCTATTTGCCCTCTAAATTCAGAATCTAAAGTAGTAAAAACTCCTTTATAAGTTCCAATATTTGTTTTAAATTCAGAAGTAAGTTTAAGGTTTTGAGATGAGTCGTATGTTTCAATAGGTTCATCAGAACAAGAAATTAAAATCAATGCAAAAAGCATTGTTATGGTAAATGTAATTCTTTTTATCATGTTTTATTTAAAATAATTGACTACAAGATTACATCCAATATTTTGAAGAATAAAAAAGAAGCGGTTATGATAGTAATAATTTAGTTAAAATAACTAAAATCATCGCCGTCCTGCATTTTTAAAAGTGATTCATAAATTAAATAGATCACATTTTCAACATCTTCGCGATGAACCATCTCTACAGTAGTATGCATATAACGTAGAGGAAGTGAAATTAAAGCACTAGCAACACCACCATTACTATAAGCAAAAGCATCGGTATCTGTTCCTGTTGCTCTTGAAAGTGCAGCGCGTTGAAAAGGTATTTTGTTTTTTTCTGCAGTCTCTACAATTAAATCTCTTAAGTTTTGTTGCACAGCAGGCGCATATGCAATTACAGGTCCTTTTCCTAGTTCAATATGCCCTTCTTTTTTCTTGTCTATCATTGGAGTGGTAGTGTCGTGAGTAACATCTGTTACAATAGCAGCGTTCGGCTTTATTCTATCAGCAATCATTTGCGCTCCGCGTAATCCAATTTCTTCTTGTACAGAATTAGTAATATAAAGGCCAAAAGGCAATTTCTTTTTATTTAAATGTAAAAGCCGTGCTACTTCAGCAATCATAAATCCACCCATTCTATTATCTAAAGCTCTACAAACAAATTTGTCTTTGTTAAGTATATGAAATGAATCTGGGTAAGTAATAACACAACCAACATGAATCCCTAATTTTTCAACTCCTTCTTTATCCTCACAGCCCACATCTATAAAAATATTATCAGGTTTAGGGGCCTCTTCTTTTCCTTTATTTCTAGTATGTATTGCTGGCCAGCCAAAAACTCCTTTTACGATCCCGTTTTTGGTGTGAATGTCTACTACTTTAGATGGAGCGATTTGATGATCACTTCCGCCATTTCTAATAACATAAATCAATCCATTATCACTAATGTAATTTACATACCAGGAAATTTCGTCTGCATGACCTTCTATTACAACCTTATATTTTGCCTTTGGGTTTATAACTCCTACTGCAGTACCATAAGTGTCTGTTATAAATTCATCCACATACGGTTTTAGATATTCCATCCACATTTTTTGTCCGTCCCATTCATATCCTGTAGGTGCGGCGTTGTTTAAATAATTTTCTAAAAACGTTAATGATTTTTTTGTTAAAATTGAAGAGGCCATATAATGTATTGTTTAAACTATTAATTATTGATTTCAAAATTAATAATTTAATAATAAGTTGCACTGTACAATTTGTTTAATTTTGAAGCGTATTAATAAGTAACGTTTAAATCGATTTTTTTTAATGAATATTATAAAGCATACATACCTATTATTAATAGTTTTTATTTCACAAATAAGTTTAGCACAAAACTCTGGAACTTTAGTGGAGCAGAAATCTGACAGTACAGATGCTTTTTACTATATCATTGCAGGCGATACTATCCCTAGAGAGTATATTGACTTAGATGAAGTGATATTGTTAAATAAATTAGAGTTTAATTCAAAAGAAGACAGAAGACGCTACCTTATATTACGTCGGAAAACAAGAAAAGTTTATCCTTATGCAAAATTAGCAGCTGAAAGGTTAACTACTATGACTGAAAGGTTAAAGACTATTGAGAAAAAAGGAGCTAAAAAGAGATATACTAAAAGAGTTCAAAAATATATAGAAGAAGAGTTTTCAGAAAAGTTGAAAAAATTTACAAGAACTGAAGGCCAGATACTATCTAAACTTATTCATAGACAAACAGGTAGAACTTCTTTTCAGTTAGTAAAGGAGCTCCGTACAGGCTGGAGAGCCTTTTGGTATAATACTACAGCAAATATGTTCGACATATCATTAAAGGATGAATACGACCCATACCTTAATAAAGAAGATTATTTAATAGAAGATATTTTAGAGCGTTCTTTTCAGTCCAATATATTAGAACGTCAAAAACCAGCTATCCCAATTGATCTTTTTGACCTTAAAACTCATTGGAACACGGACGCAGTTCAAGAATAAAACTACAATCATTTGTTCAGTTTACTGACTTGTAGTATATTAGTAGTTCGCTCTTTTGTTTTTTTTTAAAATTTCATCATCTTTATATAGCAGAATAGTAGGTAAATCATTAAAATTATCCTCTCTATTGAATCAGATATATTATAATTTAGATATTGAAATAATTGATTTTTTTATTAATCATAATTAAATGGCTATCAACTGCTTAAAATTTGATTTAAAATTTCCCCAAAAAACTTAATAAAAAGGTTACAAAAAGTTTGTTTGGTAGATAAAGCTTTCTATCTTTGCAGCCGCTTAAAACTATAAGGTTTGGCCTTATTAAAACGAGTGCGAAAAACGTTCTAAATTTTCTTGAAATATTTTTATAAAAAAGGTTGTGAGAAACAAAAAGCGTTATATATTTGCAGCCGCTTAGAGAAGCATAAGATTTGATTCTTTGGGAGGCAAAAACAACGTTCTATTTTTTTTAATATTTTTTATAAAAACTATTGTGAGGAATAAAAACAGTTGTATATTTGCACCCGCTTAGAGATATAAGCGATACGAAATACAAAGAAAACGGGATTGATTTTCTGTTTTAAAAAGTTCATTGAGATATTGAAATTGACAGCGTAGATAGCTATAGAAATGTAGTTATTTATTATTGAAAAACTAAACTAAGTAAAATACCTGAGATTTTTTTGAGAACTCTAATTGTTGTACTTAAATATTATTTAAG
>CAJXYJ010000045.1 GCA_913063255.1 uncultured Flavobacteriales bacterium
GCATCATTAGCTGCTAAATAAATACTGCCCAAATCCCCATTACAAAGAGGCTGGTTAATGGTAGTTGAAACTGTAAAATCCCGCGCCCTAACCAAAACATCAGGAATCGTAAATACACACGCATTGGCGGGAACGCCAACTTGTTGTACATAAACCGTATACAATCCAGGCGTAGTTACTTGAAAGAAATTACTGGTTTGATAGTTAATACCATCGAGGCTATACTCATAACCACTAGGAACATTACCCACCGTAATACTTCCGGGTGTTGTACATATAATATCAGTTACTGTAACTGTTGGATCTAGTAGATTTTGATAGACATTAAAGTAGAATTGGTTGAAACAACCACCGTCATAATTAATGGTTAATCTAAATTGACCTGATGTATCAGCTGTATAATCGTCACCAGTACCAACTTGATTCCAGGTACAAGTATTGTTTTCGTTTGCACAATCCGTATTTCCCACTGGAGGACAGCTAGATTCATTTAGCTTTTCCCAGATAATTGTGACTGCACTCGCAATGTTTGTTGTTATTTCTCTAAAATCATCTTCGCCACATAAATAAATATTAGGTAATAACTTACCGTCATTAGGGCAGACAACAACTTCATCTGCAAAAGGAATTACAGGATTAGTAATATTACTACCATATAGCGTAACATCATATTCTTGGACAATCGATCTACATGGAGCAAGTGCTGTATTAAATGAATAATAAATTCCAGTTTGAGTAACTGTAATTGTTTGTGTTGTACCTATGACTGGTGTACCAGATGGACTTGTTGACCAAGAATAAGAATCGTATCCATCTGCAGCTGTCAAATCTATACTTTGACCACATAAAATCTCATTTTGTGTAAATACACAATCGTCAAGATCCGCTAAAAAATTAGTTGCTTGAGGTGTGATAAGACATCCCGTGTTTGTGCTGATACTAGGGTCATCTGTTATAATAAACAGAGGATTAAGAGTACCTTGATAAGTGGCAAATGCCTGGTTATTAATAATATTTGAACAAGCTTCAGCTAATTGTTGACAGGTGTCTACTACTTGAACCTCAATTCGGATTTCGTATACTGGATCATTCTCTTCAACCAAATAATCTTCAATAGCAAAAACTATTTCTTGAGTGACAGAGTCATAACTAGCAACAGTTACTCCAGTAGGCAGCACTAAATCTATAGGGTAGTCGAAAATTATATTGATAGGTAATATATCTCTAATAGTTAAATTGGTTGCGTTATCATTTCCTGTGTTTTGAAATCCTATCACATAATTTAAATCCTGACCTAGAGCAACAGTTTGACCTCCAATATTATTACCAAACTCGTCTTCAACAATTTTGGTGAGTACAATATTTGGTTCAATTATATCTACTGCAAAGGCTATAAAGTACTGAAAATATGTGTCTCCACTAGTCTCCAATCTAACAGTAGCAGAGGTAGCATCATTGGCAATTACTGTATTCCCAGGGTTTGGTACACTCATCACACCCGTATCAAATCCGAGTGTATTCGTACTGTTAGGGTTTCTGTTATCTACAGGTAATGCACTTATTTGAGTTACCGAACTGTTAAAGTAGTTATTAGCTGGACGGTCAACAGTAGAGAGGGTTGTTCCATTTAATTTTAAACGATCTCCGGTTATTGGTTTATCCCCTTCTAATGTTGCAAATGCAAAGTTTGCTCTTACTGGTGCTGGCGCAGGAACTGTTCTAAATCCAGAAACAGGAATATCTAAATTTTCATTATTACCCGCAACACTAATAGCACTAAAACCATCGAAACTAGTAATAGATTTTCCTGGAAGTGTAGGGTCTTCATACACTACAAAAAGAGACCATCCTGAAGAATATCCCGTACCATTATATGGATCAAAATCACCCGTTTCGCCCAATGCACTTGAAACATTTGCAAGCGTGTACGTTCCTAAGTTATTTGTTAGATTAGTTACAATGGAAGTTACATCTGCATAACAGGCATAAGGAAAACTATTCCCACCGTCCACAGAAGTTCCGTTTGCATCAAATATTACTGTTCCAGTAATATCTTCGTAACCCCCTGTAGGGCCTTTAAACTTAACACTAGTAAAGGGCTGATCACCCTTCGTTACTGCTCCCCAATACAAACTAGCATGCCGTATTACATAACAGTTTGGATTTGGTATTACTAAATCTGCACTTGATGAACTAAACGTTGAAGGATCCCCATCAATGTCGATATACTGCATATCCACATTGTGATTATAGGTTGTATTATCATTGTAAGGGTTATTATCAGGCCCTAAAATGTTGTTTCCTATTAGAACGATATCACCTTTAAGATCTTCGTCGAATCTAGGTGTAAATGGAATAAAGTTTTGGGCAAAGGTCTGTATTCCAAAAAATAGGACTATAAGAAGCGTTGTATATCTTTTAATAGTAGGTTTGTTCATGGCGCTTAGTTTTTAGTACTGATAACTCTCAAATTATTTTTTAAGGCGGGGGCGTTATATTACATATTATGTTATGGTTAATTTTCGATTTTAATTATGTTTATTTTTTCATTATAAGGTTCGTCTAGTTTTGATTTTAATGCAAGTTCTGTTTCATTTATATTGTCGAATTTTTTAGAGTAGATATAATACTCACTGGTCTTTACATCATAGAAAAAATCAACTTCTTTATATCCAGATGAAATTACCTGCGTTAAAAATTCATCTCGTTTAAGAGTATTATTATGAACAGCAAGCACTAGATAATATCCGTTTTCAGTATTTTGTACATCTTTAAGTATCTGAATATTGTCATTTCGCTCTCGGCCAAAGTCCAAATCTTCAAAATTTAATGGAGTATTGCTTATGGAAACATTTTGCTTCAAGCTATTCAACATCTTTCTATCCTGATTATATCTATCCTGATCATTATCATAGGCTGCACGTTTGATACGTCTTTTGCGCTCAAAATCTGTAGCAATAGAGATTTGCTCTAAAGATGACACTAACGATTCACGATACCTGATAGCTTTTTCCTGTTCCGATTTTAACGTGGAGATCTTATTTCTATAATACAGATTTGTGTCGTCAAGAGGGTCATTAAAAGTAATTAATCGCTCTTGTAATAGGGATTCTAATTGTACAATCTTTTTCTTATGTCTTAGTATTATAGTATCCAAATTTATTCTTATAAGTTCAATAGCTTCATTTTCTGCACTAATACTCTTAAAAGGTTTAGGTTCTACATAGATGTTTTGTTCACTAAGGTCATTTTCTTCCTTCAAATCCTTTAAATCTTTCTCCTTGATGGAAACTGCAGCTTGTAATTCTCTTAATAGCTGAGTTTGTGTTTCAATAGACTTATCGGTTTGTACCGTTAAATCACTTATAGACTTGCCGATATTATCTTTTGGGTTTTTAATCAAAAGCTCTTCTGCGGCTAATCGTGTTTTTTCTTCCGCAGCGAGTCTTGACTGTTCTTCAGCAACCAATCTTGATTGTTCTTCTGCAGCAAGTCTTGATTGCTCTTCTGCGGCTAATCGTGTTTTTTCTTCCGCAGCGAGTCTTGATTGCTCTTCTGCTGCTAATCTTGTTTGCTCTTCTTTAGCTAATCTTGTCTCTTCTTCTGCTGCCAATCTTGATTGTTCTTCCACAGCGAGTCTTGACTGTTCTTCAGCCGCTAATCTTGTTTGCTCTTCTTTAGCTAATCTTGCCTCTTCTTCTGCAGCCAATCTTGATTGTTCTTCTGCAGCCAATCTTGATTGTTCTTCTACAGCGAGTCTTGACTGTTCTTCAGCCGCTAATCTTGTTTGCTCTTCTGCATCGAGTCTTGACTGTTCTTCTTTAGCCAATCTTGTTTGCTCCTCTAAAGCTTGTCTTGTCTCTTCCTCTGCTGCAAGTCTTGCTTGTTCTTCTGAATCGAGTCTTGCTTGTTCTTCTACAGTTAATTTAGTTTCAACAACAACTATCGGTTTCTCTGGCACTTTCGCTACTTCCTTCTTTTTACTACTTTTTTTCTTTGATTTCTTTTCAGTAGAGAATAAACCTGCTAAATCATCATCTCTACTGTAATCATAATAATTCTTATTCTTAAATCTATAGGCCAAAGTAATCTCGTGTGAAGCTCCAAAATCTGAAAGTCCCACAAATGGTTTTTCATAATTATATTCAATAGCTATTTGTGGAGTTATATTAACACCAAGTCCAACAGATGCTCCATATTTTGTATTATAGCCTACTTGGGCCCATATTCCTTTAGGTACTGTTAGCATCACCACACCGGAAACTATAGTGGCATCCTTTTGAAATTCGGTTCTTCCAAGCATCGATAACTTACTTTCTCCAAAAAAACCATAGCCTCCAAAATACCCAGTATACATTACGTGTCCTTGTAGGCCTCGTATTGGGTTTTCATCTACTAATGCAGAAGAACTGAAATTATACGTAATTAAATTTTTATACGAAATACCAAAATCCATAAATCCAGTTCCATAGTTTAATCCAGGATTTACAGTTAGTAGAAAGTTTGAAGGAATATTATTAAGTGCTGGATCGTCAATATTAGTGACCACTTTATCGCTATTCAAACCACTTTTATAGACTCCAGAATTTACTCCGAAAGTAAAGTTACTGTCTTCTTGTACTTGAATATTATATGCAAAGTTTAGGATACCACCAAAAGTCGTGAGTACTCCATAGTTTTGTTGAAAAACAGCTACTCCAGCACCTATATTCTCTTTGATACGACCAGAATAATTAAATAAATAGGTATGCGGGGCGTCTTCAACTTGTACTAATTCTCTTTTGCTTGTAACTGTTATATACTTGTTTTGTTCCCTTACGAAGCTAAAAGTGGGATGTACTACAAATCTGTTGAACGTCAACGAATTTCTAATAGGAATATCAAGTGCAACCACTCCATCCTCGGCTTGTGAATAGGCTATCTGTACGAAACAAAATAATAGGATGATATGGATTGCTATTTTTTTCACTTTACTTAACTATGGTTATAGATCCTTTTTTAGGCTCTAGGTCTTGAGGTATAATCATATAATAAAAAACTTGATTGACACTACTCAAATTAAGATCGTCCTCTGGCCAATTATTTAAATAATCTTTTGTATTGAATACTATTTTTCCTTGACTTGAATAAATTACCACCTCAGTATTACTCCCACTCACATAAGTCTCTGGGATCACCCAAGTGTCATTAATTCCGTCGCCATTTGGGCTGATCAAGTTTGGAATATTTTCTACTTCAGGGAAGTGGTTAATATACTCTTCCACCAAAAAAACAAGTACAGTAGATGTATTACAATTATTAGTTTGAGTTATGATTACATTATAGCTGCCAAAATCGGTTACATTAAATGTATTTTCTGTGGCATTAGGTATTATTTCACTATTCAATAACCATTGAAACTCTGGGTTGATAGCAGAAGTAGTAACAGTTACATTAAGTGAATCTCCAGCTTCTAACATATTGACTTCAGAAACATCTAAAGTACTTGTGAAAGCTCCAGTTTCTAATTCAATATTTCCTGTAGCTTCACAACTTCCAAAATTTACTATTACCGAATAAGCACCAGACTCTGAGGCCTCAAAAGATTGGTTTGTGGCACCAGATATAGGGGATCCTTCTCTATACCATTGATAACCATTTCCTTGAGCTGTACTTAATATTGTTGGCCCATCTGCAGCGCAAAATGGATTTCCAGAGCTAGACTCTATGGTTGCAAATACCTCTTCCTCGGAGGTGGCTTCAGATACCACTACACGATTCGAAAACGAGTTGGACGTACAGGTACCGTAATTGGTTTCAACAAAATATTTTCCCTCTTGGCTTACAGATAATGTGTGGCCTTGAACTACAAAAACAGATGTTGTGGGATTAATTTCCTTAAACCAGTTAAAGGTTAATGAAGGGTAATTTAATGGCGAATCATTATTGCCTGTACCTGGATTATCAATTGTTAAAAGATAACTTCCTCCAGGGCAAAAATTTGCAATTGCATTAAGATTATTAATAGTAAATGGACTATCCTGTATTTTGTAATAGGCAGAAAAACTATTAGTGGGTGTACTCGATGCGACTGGATGGGTACTTCTTATCTTAATTTTATACCCTTCGCCCGCTGTGTTCAGGGGTAGAGAAATATCTAATGAAGCTGGTGACGTACTTATGGTTCCAGGGTTTGAGGTATATACAATGACCGAGTTGGAAAAATCGCCTTCAGGATCCGACATTTCGACTATAAATTGATTAGACGACTCTATGCCAGATTCAGGACTAAATACAAAATTTACTGTATACGTATTAAATGTTTCATTAGCGCACGCCTGTGTGAACTGAAGATTTGGAGTTCCAATAACAACCTGCGCATCGACTTTTCCAATGAACAAAATCATAAAGAATCCAACTAATAAATATAAATATTTTAGAATTGTAGTTTTTTCCATCTAGATGTTTTAATGTTTATAACCGATTACAATTAGTTATATCCTAACATCCAGAAATGATCAAGATGCAAGATTTTTTTTTGTGTGTATGGTGTGACTATTCCTCAGGGAGTGTAATGGCTATAATTTTGTTAATTCGCAATCTAAAATCTGGATTATCCAAATTTTTAACATCGATAAAGGTCTCAGAATCTAATCCTTGGGAGTAAACATTACCAAATGCGCTATTGCCATACCAATTTTCCAAGTCTTCATTATTGGGTACGTTTTCAGTGAAAATATTACCCTGACAATTATTAAAATACATATTTGAGAATTGCATCTTACTGAGATTATCATTATTTATCGAAATTTTATTGTGTAGTTTAACCGCAGGGTTAAAACCTGAAAAGATGCTTTTATTCATTGAAAATGATGCGCCTTCTTTAACGTACATAGCTTCGTGTACCAGTCCAACCTTTATGTCTGCTATTAAGTCATTACTTAAAACCATAAGTGTTAGATTTTCAGCATGAAGATTTGTGCCTTTTTTGGATGGATCTATTTCCTCTTTTTCATTATAGGATGCTAGATAAATACTACTCGCTCCTCCAGAGGAAGTATAATATGGTGACTTTATCGCTAATGAATTTGTCAGCAATGCCTGTGCTCCATAATTGAATATAAAGTCATTTTTTTTAGATCGAAATGACACTAATTGGTAAAGCTTTGTATTTCCTCCAAGGACATGGAATGAGCTTCCTTGGCAGTTACTAATCATGATATTTTCTAATACGGTTTCACTTCCTATACCAGCTAAAGTAAGACCGTTAAAATAGCCATAACTCTTGGTTCTCTTTCCAGAATATTCGATTCTTACATACTTTAAAACTCCAGAATAATCCTCTTCATTCTTTCCGCCATATTGTATCATTTTCGAAGATGAGGGATTAAGACCGTATTCCAGTTCTGATTCTTCATTTAATTTATTTATAGGTGCATTACCTAAAATAAAAATTCCTCCCCAATCTCCCTTTTTTTTAATATCTCTATTAGACGTGAAGATAATCGGGTCTGTTTGGGTTCCTTCAGCAATAATTAAAGAGCCACTGCTTACAATTAATGAAGCTTTAGATTTATAATCTCCAAGTATTACAGTACCAGGCTCAATAGATAGTGTTGCACAAGCAGTTACGAATACATCTCCTAACAAGAGATATGTTTCTTTCTTATACAACTTAGTATCTTTATTAATATTTCCAGAAAGAATCTGTGTAGGTTCAGGGTATTGTATTGCACTCGAATTAAATTCGGTCCAGATACTCAACCAATTTTCGCTGCCGTTTATTCCTTTTTCCTGTTGAGAAAATAAACATAAAGAAGGGAATAGGAGAAAAAATATAACGAAGGTGTAGTTTTTATTCATATTAATATAATTATGTTACGAACTACTAAATTAACATAATAAATGACTAAATATCCTTCAAATACACTTTTTTTCGTTTAAGGGTAGTTTTATTTAACATTTTACATCTGTCTGTATAGGTTTTTTAACAAATTGTTAGTTTTTAAAATTTCCCTTACCTAGTTAAAATCATCATAGGTATGCAATGACTTCAAAGTTTCCTCGTAAAACAATATGGCAGAAATCAAGTTATTCTTATCTGAATAAGGAAGTACAATTTTTTGAAACTCTATAGTGTTTTCAAAATATGTGGTCGTTGCATCAATGTTATCTTCTAGCGCACTTCGATTTTCTTTAGTATCAGGAATACCTAAAGAACTCATAGTAATCCCAGGTTTTGTGGCAAATGCGATATTTGGCAGTATTTTTATAATTACTTCAATACGTCTATTGTATAAAATAAGAAGTTGGCCTTTTTGCATATTTTCAAGTTCCTCGCGATCATGATATTTACTAATAGCAACGTCTTCCGAAATAATAAAGGGTTGTTCTCCTTTTTTTTGAGCATTCGTCAACGTAGTAATTAATAATATTGCAACTGTAAGTTTGATTATTTTAGATTTTAAAGTCATAATAAAAATATTATAGGTTGGGGGCAATAAGCCTTATAGGGGTCAATTTTACAATTAAATCCTATGAAATGCAAATTTCATTAACAAAATACATTTTTTGAAAATAACTGTTCTTCCATTTAATTCATTATCAAATCATGGTAATTTTGATTGTTTCCATTTACTTTTGAATTAAAAATAACATATTTATACTTTCTAAATATCAATAAATATTCTTTGCTTAATTTTAAATTGATTTCAACGGTTCGTTATCTTATGAACTAAAAACAATCCTTAGAAGATAATAATGGTTTCTATTATTCTCACTGTTATTAATTAAATAAAAAAAGTAGGCAAGAGAAATGTTAGTTAAGAATTTTCAAGAAAAATATAAAAAAACAATTTTAGATTTAATATTGTACAATAGAAACCTCTTTAAAACAAAAAATCCAACCTAAATTAATAGATTGGACGTATTTTGCTCCTCTTCTTGGACTCGAACCAAGGACACCCTGATTAACAGTCAGGTGCTCTAACCAACTGAACTATTATGTTTCCTGGGTTTTTATGTTCCTGAGACCGATTGTGCAAATAATGTGCAAACCTTAACCTGATTAATAATATATTTTTAATTGTTTAAAGTTAATAGAAAAAAGCGGATTTGAATCTCTCTTTCTCTGCTGAACAATAACCCTATTAATAGTCAATCAATTAGTTAGGGTTTTTTTATTAATAATATCCCCACATAATCCCCATAACAACGCTATTTTTTCAAAAGTATGTTACAGACTAATTTCCAATAAAAAAATAAATTAAATCACATTCTTTTTAAAAAATTGCATCCATAGGGGCTTGGGGAAATGGAAGATTTCACCAACTGTACTTTTCGTAGTGCGCTGGCAGCAGCGAAAAAAGCGTTTTGATTTTATTTACCTAGTAAAAACTTCGCTGTTATAACTAACCATCATTAAGTAAATAAAAATAATACTCTTTTGAGCCTTTTTTGATTTTTGATGATGCTTAACTAGTACATTTTAAATTAAGATGCTCATAATCAATAGAAATGTTCTTTATTTTTTAAGTAAATAGACTTTAAAAAAGGGAAAAAAACCTTAAAAAAAGGGGATAATTCCTAATGCTTTACCATAAGATATATCTTATATTCAAATTAATAAAATATAATTGTTTAATTCTTCAATTTTTTATTAAATAATTATGTGTTCTTATTACTTTATTATGGAACATGGTATCTTAGAAAATATAAATATATCTTTCAAATATCAAAGTGATATTTCAGATTCCTATAAATTAAAAAGAATAGTTTTAGAAATTCAAAAAACATTGTTATTGATTAATGATTATAATTCAATACATCGTTTAAGCTTATTAAATAAAGACAATTATGTTCCTTTATTTAATAATGCAAAAGAAAGGATTAAAAACAACCAATTTATTTCTAATCTAGATCAGTTTAAACACAAATTGATTCGCATCCAAAGAGAATTCGAATTTATAAAAAGAAATGCTAGAAATTACCAAAAACTTACACCGAGGGAAAAAGAAATTGTTCAGTTATTAGTTAATGGGAGCAATAATCCAAACATAGCAGATAATCTGTTTATAAGTAGGAGTACAGTTGAACAACATCGAAAACATATAAACAAAAAACTGAAAATTAAATCCGTTATAGGTTTAATCCAGTATGCTTATGCTTTTAATATAATCTAGTTTGGTTAGATTAAGTAAAACTATCAAATATTAGTGTTTGCCATTATAAACTATTTTTTGATGAACTGTCTCAAAAAACAGAACAAAAATGCCCAAGATTGGGTATTGACATTGCATATATTTTTTACAATCTTGCTAGTATAAATAATCAAAGGTCAATTCTTGATTAATTGGAGATAATCTTCAAACAATATAATTTTTAAAATAAAATATTATGGCACATGTAAGTAATGTAAGACTCTCAATGGGACGGGTTTCAAGCTCGATTGAATATGCTGAAGTTAATTTTTCTATTAATTTTACAAGTAAGGAGGTTTCTGACAACCTCGCTTTTGGGCTTTTTATTCCTCTATTTGAAATAGATGATGCTATGGATACATATCATTGGGAAACAAATGGTGCTTTTAATGTCTCTGTAAATTGGCGTAATATTGGAGACCTAGACGATTTCATAACATGGATTAGTTCTGAGGTAATCCGCCCAAACGGAAATAGCACGGTTGTCCTTACTCGAAGAAAAGAATTCGATGTAGGCAATCAAGAGAGTGGAAATGAAGAGTACAAAGCATTGGTGTGGGTTATTCCAGAAATAGCAGAAGGGAAGGCATGGAGTAACACGCTTAAAATCAATCTTGGATAGAAAGAGAATTATAAAGGAACTACCCTATTGCTTTAAAACTGTATAAACAGAGATTGTTTACAATAACTTGACACTTCTAACTAACATCAGACGACAGTTTATGACTTAGGATATTTTTATAAAGGACATAATAATTAAAAAAAATTAATCCTGCTTTAAATAAAGGTCAAGAAAAATCACCTATGCATTAGAGTATTTATCTTATAATGAGGAAACTATTACTAAAAGGGAGATAACTGTTGTACTATCCTTAAAATAAGGGTAAACCTTAATATGCTTAAAATAACTAGGGAGAATGTAAATATAAGAAAAATATTGCAACTTAAAATACTTAATCATCTTTTTAATTACCTATAGTTCGCCCTCATCAGTAAAACTAAAATACCCTTTCTTACTTATTATCATGTTATCTAAGACCTGAATATCCAAAAATTCTGCAGCATTTGTAATCTTACGAAATAATCTTTTATCTTGTTCACTAGGCTTTAAATTCCCACTCGGATGGTTATGCACCATAATAAAACTACAAGCTGCTGATTTAATTACAACAGCGAATAACAGTCTTAAATCCACTAATGTTCCAGTCATTCCTCCTTTGGATAATGTATGTATTCCTAAGATCTCGTTGGCCCTATTTAAAAGTAATATCTTGAACTCTTCTTGTAGTTCTATTGTATCTAGGTTCCAGTGATCCAGCAGAAAAGTAAAGGCATCATTACTATTAGTGATTTTGGTTTTAGGTGACTTGAAAGGGTGATATTTTAGCTGTATCTCTGATATTGTGTTTTTCATACACTTCGATTTGATGTTAATAAAGGCGGGGGTACAACAACATTGTTTGAAGCAGGTGGGGTTGGAGTTAGAAGTAGTCCTGTGTTTTTTCTATTTAGCTAATTTTTAAAAAAAAAAAAATTATTTAAGAAATAGTGATAATAATCTAAAATATTATATCCAGAGATAGTCAGAAAGCTATATTATTACTATTGGATGCTAAACTATAAAATCTGGGAAAAAGTAACAAAAAATGGGATAAAACCATAAAAGGCTTCACAAAGCACGGAATAGCCAAAGTGAATAAAACCGATGATGGTTTATTTGTGGAGGTGGTTTAATCGTTAAATTGTCATTCTGAGCGTGGTCACTGAGCTTGTCGAAGTGCAAGCGGTTTATCTGATCATATAAAAAAGGATTTACTTAACAGTAAATCCTTTTTTTATGCCTGCTAATCTTTATTAGAATATGATTTAATAAAATTGATAAATTTAAATCTTAAAGCATTACTATTTTGTTTTAATAATATTTAAAGACCTGATTGTCTGATTATTAAACGCTACTTGATAGTAGTGTAAATACTACAAAAAAGAATCTTTAAACAGATTTTAATTACATATTATCAAATAATAAAATATATTATAACTTTTATTAGTAATAAACCCTAGCTTGATAGAGATTAATAATAGACAATTGTTTATTATTATTAGATTCCTCTAATCTAATTTTATTGAATTTAAATTAGCTTTTTTTGCGATTTGTGTTTTGGATTAATTTTTTATTAATTAAAATCATAAGCATGAAAAATATTTTATATTACCTCTTCTTATTTTTGTTTATCTCTACGCTTAGCTTTTCTCAAAACTTATCCCTTTCCGTGGTCTCAGCTCAAGGTGATTTTGATAAGACAGAGAATATTTCTCTCGAATGGACCTTAGGGGAAAGTTTTATAGAAACTGTAAATTATGGTAGTACCACATTTACACAAGGGTTTAACCAGTCTTTTAATAATAGAATATTAAATATTAATGAGTCAATTTTTGATTTTAACATTCAAGTATATCCAAATCCAGTTTACAAACAATTCCATGTTTATTTTGATGCGATTGACAATGAAATATTGTTGCTAAAACTTTATGATATACATGGAAGAATATTAATTGAAGAAATCTCAATATTAAATAATAATAATAACACTCTAATTGATATTACAAACTTATCGTCAGGGTTATACTTACTTAATATATCAGACCTAGAAGGATTAATAATTGAATCCCATAAGATTATTAAATATTAAATAGCATTTATAAACCAATTAAACATCTTAATCATGAAAAAAGTTATTCTCATTATTTTGTCAATTTTAGTCTTTATCCCAGGGATAATTGCTCAAACTGTTCCTAACGGAATGAACTATCAGGCGGTAGCCAGAGATCTTACTGGAGAAATAATTGCTGATCAAGAGGTGTTTTTAAAAATACACTTACATAGTGGAGAAAACACATCGCTAAAGTATTATACTGAAGCGCACAAGCCAACAACCAATCAATTTGGATTATTTTCTATAGTTATAGGAGAGGGCGACATTGAAAAAGGTGCTTTTTCTGAAGTTCCTTGGAGTACAGAGGATATTTGGATCGAGATAGCTATCCATGATATTAATACGAGTGACTTTAAAACCATAAGCAATAGCAAACTTTATACAGTTCCTTATGCTTTTCATGCAAATACTGCTTTTGAATTAGTTGATAATGTTAATGGACCTGGTGATGGAGTACCATCTCAAGTATGGTCGCTATTTGGAAATTCAAATACAGATTCAACTACAGATAAATTAGGAACCACTGATTATACCGACCTGGTTTTTGTAACAGATAATTTAGAACGATTAAGAATCACTGCCGAAGGTACAATAGAAATTGCGGGTAGTTTAGATGTTAAAAAAGACTTATCTGTTGGGAGAGATGTCTTTTTAAACTATGATGATAATTTCTCACCAGCAGGAGAAACTTTTAATAATGGTGATTTTACCGTCGATAACCAAAGCTCTACCTATCTTACAGGTACCTTGGCAGTTGATGGAATTTCTGCTTTAAATGATCAAGTAACTATTAATGCAAATGTTACTGGTGGGGAATCAAATTATGATGCGTACCCTTTAAGAATAGAAGGCAGCAATCAAGGGCTTGCAATAAAAGTAAATAAGGCAACACCAGACAATAGTAATAATTTTGTTTCCTTTTTTGATAATGCCAATGTTGTTAGAGGAAGAATTGAAGGAGAGACAACTTTTGAATTATTAACAAACCCAGAATATATATGGGATAATTTCGTTTTCAGTTATGAGATATTTACCGCAACCGCTGATTTGTTAATTGCTAGCGGTGATGAAGGAATTGCAATAGCAGAGTTAGGACAATCTGTTGTAGATCAGGTTGGCGCAGATACATCAATAACTAATTGTTCAGGTGTTGGTGGTGGAGCTGGTGCAGTTGTCGTTAATGTAACATGCATTCCTATTCCATCATTAATAGCCGCCTCAATTCCTGATATAGTAGTTAAATCTGCAAATTTGGCTGTTACAAGTGCAAATTTGATTACTGCAGGACTAAACGAAGCAGAAGCAATTGCCTTACCAATTGCTTATAATGTATTTAAACATACCCAAATTGGTGTGACTTATCAATCAGGAGCTGGTGATTATGCCGAATGGCTTCCAAAGGTAAATTTGAAAAGCAAATTTTATCCAGGTGATATTGTTGGAATTAAAGCAGGTAGGATAAGCAGAAATACAAGTGATTCTGAAATGAACATGGTAATTTCAAGTAATCCAATTGTGTTGGGAAACATGCCTAAAGATGGAAAAGAATTTCTGTATGAAAAAATTGCTTTTATGGGGCAAGTTCCTGTCAAAGTACATGGCAATGTAAACGAAGGTGATTATATTATCCCAAGTGGTAATAATGATGGATTCGGAATTGCTGTAAGCCCTGAAAATCTAAAATCTTCCGATTATCAAAAGATTGTTGGCATTGCTTGGACATCTTCAAATTCGACTCAATTAAATTATGTTAATGTAGCTGTTGGATTAAATTCAAATGATGTATCAAGGTTATTGGTAAAACAAGAAAAGATAATTGAACAACAAGCCAATGAAATGAATAAATTGAAGACTCGTTTAGACAAAATGGATATTTTTTTAGCGAAATTAGATGCTGGATATAATTATGATGTTCAATACAGTGACATAAAAACACCAGAAAATAAAAATCCTGAAGACACAAATTATGAAGAAAATGAACAAAGTATTGCATATTCACTTATAACAGAAGAACAATTAGAAGAAGGTATAAAAATTGCAGAAACACAATTAAGAAATCAAGGAGTTGATATAGATAATCATCCTTTTTTTATGAAATTAAAATCTGATCCAAATTACAAAAATATTTATATGACTGGAATAATTAGTGGGTATAAAAAAGAGGTTCAGAGGAGAGCTGAAATGGATAGAAAAGCGGGTATTCATGTTCATATTATAGAAAATTAATTTAATTGTTGCAAGCACCAAAAATAAAAAGGTTTCTTTAATTAATAAGAACATTAATTAATAGCTACAAACTAAATTGTAGATTATATTATGTACTATAGAGCTCAAAGAAAAGGTGAATAATTTGGTTTAGCAATTAATAAATAAAAGCATTAATCCTGTTTTACTAATTATCAAATTCGCAGATTGTAGCAGATACATCACTGATTCTAGTCACGCATTAGTCAGGGCACTTTAAATAAACATCGTTATTCATAGTGATAATAAAGGTTAAGGTATTTTCATTTTAATCTTCCCCCATAAAAAACAAAAAAATAATTAAAATAATTAAAATTTTATTTATGAAATAGTAGCATCAACTAAAAAAGGTATTAAGTTATAATATCAAAATCATGGAACTTAAAGCTATATTATTAAACATGAGTCCAACTATTACATTTTCCTTCAGTAGGAGCAAAATAGGTTGTATGAGGGGACAACACTTTTGCCTCTCACAAATTAAATTTGGCATTTAACTTTATAAGTTAATTATTACTCCTTTATTATTAAGCCTTTAAGTTGTTATTCTGTCTCTGGAGCATCCGAGCTAATTATAAAGCTCTGGGATGCGAATAAACCTTAATTTTAAAAGTTATGTTTAATTATAACATAATAAATTACACATTTATAACATAAAGAATTATTTTATAAAACGCTTAAAACCATTGTTTTTATTGAGTTTTTTACTTTACTTTGTAGCTCAATCCTTCCTTAAATAGGAAGACCACCTGCGAAAGGATTTGATGAAAAGAATTACAGTAGGTTAATTTGGATTGTAGCTACAACCTTGAATAGGTAAAATAGTAGTGAGGTTTCTCCGATAGATTGAAAAGGAATTAAAAGTGAAATCAGTAGTCTGGAACATAACACAAAAGTAATGCGTGTCCTGAAATAACAGGAATATCGGTCTCCAGAGTGGGTGTAAATAAGGTTAAAACTTATGACGTACAGTACTGTACAAACTAAATTCTAAAACAGAAAAGTAAGCCCAAGGTCTACTGTTTCTGTCAACCAAGATAAAATTGGCAAGGGGTTTTTTATGTTTTTTTATTTAATACTTTGCATTGTTGTTCCAGAGAGAAATCAACTACTACTTTTAGTAATCAATGTTAAGACTTATCTAAGAAAATTACATCATAATGCATTGCATCTAGAGTGTTTATGTTAAATGCATCTAAATAAATTGAAGTTATTTTATTACCGTACTCATGTCCTAGTGCTTCAGCAATCATCTCATTAGAATAGCCTAAATGTTTAGCAATTGTAGCAAATGAATGTCTACTTACATAGCTAGTGAGAATTATATCTAAAGCTAATTGTTCTCCTAATCGTTTTAAATATTTGTTAGTAGTTTTAATCCACTGCTTAATTATTTTTTTAGCTTCTAAACTGTCTTCAACAATGCTATTTGGTAGAATTGGTAATAGATAATTTTGATTCTTTTGATGCAAAATGTTTATTATCTCCTTCCCTGGAGTAAATAGTTTTACACTATAGATTTTATGTGTTTTTCGTCTAGTATAGTGTATTCTATTATTAATAATGTTAGAACGCTTTAAATAAGCCATGTCTATAAACGAAATACCTCTCAAAAAGAAGCTCAGAATGAAGTAATTTAATGCTCTCCATGAGGCTGAATTATACTCTAAAGGTAAGCTTGTCAAACTTTTAATATCTGCTTTAGAAATAGCCCTATTTGCTGTTCTCTGGGACTTAATACTAATATCATAGAATGGATATTTAGCTCTATCTACAAGCTTGTATTTTATTGCTTTATTATAGATGGCTCTAATAGATCGTAAATAGTTAGAAATACTGTTGGTTTTTAGTCCTTCTACCTTTAAATGATGGATAAATTCCGTTAATAGCTTGTAATCTATCTTATCAAAAGTAATTTTATCTCCACAAAAGGTAATAAGTCTGTTCACTGCTGTTTGGTAGACCAATGCATTACCTGTTCTACCCTCTTCCATCATTTGTTGTATAATCTTATTGGAAAAAACATTAAATGTATCTGTGGTGTCCTCAGATTCACTACACAACATCCTTTTAAGCCTGTAAATGGTAAAATTATCATCTAACAACAGTAATGCATGTTGTATTTTGTAATGATTCTCTTGGAGTTTAATGTTTATAAGCTTTGAATTGGGGTGTGCATCACTAATCATGTTCTTCTTTGCATTCCACATTGATTTAAGTAGTGAAACACCTGAATTAATTGTGTGAATCTTTCTCTGGTGCGTGATTCTAAAAATGATGTTGAATTTACCGTCAGATTTTGCTCTTCGGGTGTCTAAGGTAGTCTTCACATTTGCCATATCTCTGGAGTATTATGGTCAAGGTTGTGCAAACTATGTGCAAACAAAAAACACTTTAAAACAAAAAATCCAACCTAAATTAATAGATTGGACGTATTTTGCTCCTCTTCTTGGACTCGAACCAAGGACA
>CAJXYJ010000046.1 GCA_913063255.1 uncultured Flavobacteriales bacterium
TGAACATGTTCTAAATAAAATTATAAATCAATTTAGGGGTATACACTTCATTATTACACCTTATTATCCAAGCTTAAAACTAATTATTTTCTTTCTCTTCTTTTTCTTCTTTTTCGATGGTGAAAGAGTTGATAAAAAGCCTTATACCAATGATGAAAAATGTAATGGACGCTATTGACTTAAGAACTACTTCGGGTAAAAAACTTGAAATAGAACCACCTGTTAAAGCTCCTAGTAAACTTGCAAAAACAAGTGCTGAAGAAGATCCTAGAAAAACTGCTAATGGTTTATTTGAAGTGCCACTTATAGTTAAAGTAGCTAGTTGAGTTTTGTCACCTAATTCAGCTATGAAAACGGTTAGAAATGTTGATAGTAATAAACTTAAAACCATTTATAAATAATTTTTGAATGTTTCATAAGCTAAAAATATACTTATCAATATCATTAAAGTACCAGTAGATAAAGCAAATTTGCTAGGAGATATTTTTTTTGATACCCATTTACCAATAAGAACTCCTACTATGCTAGAGCTTATTAATGCTAGAGAACTTCCAAGAAAAACAACTATTGGCCTGCCCGATTCGGCAGAAAGCATTAATGTTGCTATCTGAGTTTTATCGCCAAGTTCAGCAATAAAAATTGTTGTAAAAGTCGTTATAAATATTGAAAAAAAACTTTTTTCTAGATTGTTTTCTTTTTTGTCTAATTTACTATTCATTTTCCTGAAACAGCAATTCTAAAAGATTTCATCTCTTTACTTTGGTATCCATAATTTGATGAAATATGTTGTTTGCAGCAATCTATTAAAAATTTATCACCAGATTTCAAATATCCTTTAAATGAAGTTGAAAATTCACTTACCCGGCAAAAATGTGGTCTGGTTTCATAAATTAAGCATTTTTTATTTTCTCTGTCCAGGTTTTTACACCAACCGTCTTTAGCCGTCATCGAATTTATCAAAGCTATATCTTCTTTGTTAAGTTTGTTAGCCAATTCGCTTCTTTCATTCAAATCGAATTTACAACAAGCTCCACAATTTTCTATACATGTCCATGATTTCATAATTTAATTCAATCTTGTAACGTATCAGTACAGTTTCGTCATTTATTTGTAAAAATAGTATCACAAAACATATTCATTAATCATGGCAACACTTATTCCTTTGGCTGTAGTTGCGTTAGCAGGACCAGCAATAATTGCTCTTGTATTTTACCGTAAATAAAATAAATTCTTTTTGGTGACTTATCTGGAGGGTGTTTATTGGGATTTAGATGGGACCATCGCAAATACAGAATTAGAGGCCCATTTACCAGCTTTTAATAAAGCTTTTAATACCTTAAACTTACAATATTTATTTATTGAAGAAAAAAATGAATAATAGAAATCAATACGGTGTAATTATTGTTTGAACAAATGTCAAATTGAAGTAAATGAATTTTTATAAAGGATCCTTACGTTTTCGTATTTTTTTAGCAATGATTCTATTGGTATTAGGAGCTTCTATTTTGATAGCTGTAGTTACCATTTTTCAGTACAGTGAGGAAACTAAAGATTATCATAGAGAGCGATTAATCAGAAAGGAAACAGCGATTCGGGAAAATATAGACTATGTAATTAAGAATACTACCTACCCAATTGAAACCGATAAAATCCCCTTAATTTTTAAAAATAAAATATATGAAATTAAGGATATACATCAATTAGAAGTGTACTTGTATGACTTAGAAGGAAATATTTTAATTTCCTCCAAAGCTTCTTTTATAAAGGATTCTACTCGAAATAAGATTTCAAAAAATGTTTTAAACGAATTAAAAAATTCGACTGAAAAGCACTTTATTGAAAAATATAAAGAAAATGATTTTGAATACCAATCTTCCTTTACTTACATTACAGATTCTCAATTTAAGCCCATCGCGATTCTTAATTTACCCTATTTAGAAAATGATGAGTTTTTAAATAAAGAGTTAAAAGAATATTTAGTGCGATTAACTGTTGCCTATCTTTTTATGTTGATTATTGCCATTATTTTGGCATACTTCCTCTCTAAAAACATTACCAGGTCTCTAAATGCAATTAGTGAAAAAATAACTGAAACGCGTTTGGACAAGCGTAATGAGAAAATATTAACCGATGTTTCCTCCCAAGAAATTGCAGCACTAGTAGATGCTTATAACGGAATGATAGACGAACTGGAAAGTAGTGCTGCCCAATTAGCAACCAATGAGCGGGAAGCAGCTTGGCGAGAAATGGCCAAACAAGTTGCTCATGAAATTAAAAATCCTTTAACGCCCATGCGACTTACGGTACAGAGTTTTGAACGAAAGTTTGATCCAAATGACCCAAAGATTAACAAAAAAATGAAGGAATACAGCAATAGCCTTATTCAACAAATAGATACGATGAGTTCTATTGCTTCTGCATTTTCTACTTATGCACAAATGCCTGCACAACAAGACGAAACTTTGGATGTGGTTAAAATTACTAAACTGGCTCTCGATATTTTTACTGAAGATTTTATATACTTCTTTTCTGAAAATGGAGATGTGATTGCCAAATTTGATAGAACACAATTAATTCGGGTGATTACTAACCTTATTAAAAATAGTATTCAAGCAATCCACGAATTGCAACCCGAAACTCCAAGAGTTGAGGTCCATGTGTTTTCTGAAAATAATGATGCAATTATTAAGGTTGTAGATAACGGATTGGGGGTAACAGAAGAAAATAAAAGTAAAATATTTGAACCTAAATTCACAACAAAAACCAGTGGTATGGGCTTGGGCTTGGCTATGGTTAAAAAGATTGTGGAAGCTTATGATGGGGATATTACTTTTATTTCTACTGAAGGAGAAGGCACCACATTTAAGGTTAGATTTCCCATGAAATAATTTCGTTTTTCGTAGTTTTGTTAAACAGACAATTAAGGTCTCGACTGCGCTCGACCAGACCAAAATGATTGTTATTTATGTCTCCTCGAGCGCAGTCGAGAGGTTTTATATTATCAAAATCAATATGCCATACAACAACATTCTTTCAGAATCCCAAAACGGATTAACAACCATCACAATCAACAGACCTTCAAAGCTAAATGCATTAAATAGCGCTACCATAAAAGAGCTTCACCAAGCTTTTAAAGATGCTGATGAAGACAAAAGTTCCAAAGTAATTATCATAACTGGAAGCGGAGAAAAAGCATTTGTAGCTGGTGCAGACATAAGTGAGTTTGCAGATTATTCGGTTGCTGAAGGCGAAAAATTAGCCTCTGACGGGCAAGCATTATTATTCGACTTTATAGCCAATCTATCTACACCAGTAATTGCAGCTGTAAACGGCTTTGCATTAGGAGGAGGATTAGAATTAGCGATGGCGGCACATTTTAGAGTTGCTAGTGATAATGCCAAAATGGGATTGCCAGAAGTATCTTTGGGGGTGATACCAGGTTATGGCGGAACCCAACGTTTACCACAATTAATTGGTAAAGGACGAGCAATGGAAATGATTATGACCGCAGGTATGATAGATGCTCAAAAAGCATTGGATTGGGGCTTAGTAAATCACGTAACTACTTCTGAAGAATTAATTGGTTTAGCTGAAAAGATTGCTTCGAAAATTATGAGAAATTCTTCAGTCGCGATAGCAGCTGCGATTACGGCAATTAATTCGGGTTACGAAGATGGTGAAAACGGTTTTGATACCGAAGTAACTCAGTTTGGAAAATGCTTTGGAACTGCAGATTTTAAAGAAGGAACTACCGCATTTTTAGAAAAAAGAAGAGCAGACTTTCCTGGGGAATAATATGCCATCAACCTACTTTATGAAGCATTATCTATTATTTACTTTTTTACTCTTTTTTTTAGGGTTAAAAGCTCAAGACTCCAACTTAGAGATTATTAAAAGTAAAGTGTTTTCTGATGAAAAATATAAAACCTCATTGCTTTTTGCTAAAGAAGACTCCAATGGAGATATATTTTTAGTACGCAATTATTATAAATCCGTTGCATCACCTATAGGTTATTATATAGAACATTATAATAAAGAGTTAGATTTATTAAAAAGTGAAAAAGTAGAAGTTAACAGAAGTGAATTAAGAGGTATTTATATAAATAATTCTGAAGTCATATTATTGCAATTTAAATACATTCAAAAAGAAAAAAAATACACATTTGTAACATTAACCTCTAAGAAGGAGGAGTTTAATTTCATCGAAAAAGAAGTCTTTTCCATAGATAGAGATAAAATTAAAAGGTATGATTATTTCGGGATTAGAAAAGAAATAGAGTTTAATTATTTAAAAGAATATAAATTTGGAGAGGTTATAGAATCAGATAATAAAAAATTTATTGCAATCAATCTTTTTGTAAAAACCGATAATAAATTAGATAGATTTCAAATAACTGTATTTAATGATAAGTTTGAAAAGGTATTTGAACATATATTAGATAAGATTGTTACTCCAGATAAATCTAAAGAGCCAATAATACATTATCAAAATATTGAATTAGATAATAATGGTAATATTTATCTATTAGGGAAAGTTTTTAACATAGTATCAAAAAAAGAAAAAGCTGAAGGGTCTCCAAAATATAAATACCAACTTTTTAAAATAAACAAACAAGGACAAAAGCAAATACATATTAATAATAGCGACTATTTAATTAATAAACTACATTTAGTAATTAAAAATAATAACCCAACTTGTATTGGGTTTTATAAAATTAAAGATTATAACGATCCTTTAATTCCTAAAAAAACCTCAAAAAAAGGAGTAGTTAAAATAACGATTGATGGTGATTCAGGAGAAGTACTATTGAAATCCTATAAACCTTTTCCAAAAGATTTATTTAAAAACAGTTTTGGTGAAATAATTAACCCTATTAATGTAAATTTTAAATCAAATGATATAAAAATTAAAAATTCGGTTATTAATAAAAATGATATTGTAATCAATTGTGAAGAATCTATTATAGTAACAAATGATTATGGTCAAGCTTCATTTAATTATGGAGATATTATATCTTTTAAAATTAATAGTAATGGAGAATTAATTTGGGTAAAAGGTATTCAGAAAAAACAGGGTACAGGAAAATTAGATAATCTAGCTTATGTTTCATTTGCTTCTTTAACAAAGAATAATTTAAATTACTTTTTATTTAATGCGAGTGAAATTAAACAACTTAAAAATAATAAATCATTATTTAAGCTTAAGAAAAACAAAAGGAATTTATATGTTTATACTATTAATGATAGGGGAGATGAAAACTATAAACTTCTAGACCCTGATAAGTTAAATAATATTAATGTAGAAGTTAGGTTTGGAGTATTATTAAAAGAAAACTCCATATTATTAGAAGCAGAATCAAACGACAAACCATTATTAGTTAAAATCACTAAAAATTAAGTCTTACTTTTTCCCCTCCCATTCCCCATAGAACTGAGCTAAAAACCCTTCCATATATTCATGGCGTTTTTGGGCTATTTGTTTAGCGGTTTGGGTATTCATTTTATCTTTTAGAAGCAACAATTTTTCGTAAAAGTGATTGATGGTGGGAGCTTTAGAAGCTTTATAAACTTCAGGAGACATATTAAGGTTTGGCTTAATTTCTGGATCATAGAGTTTTCTGTTTTTAAAGCCGCCGTAATTAAAACAACGAGCTATACCCATAGCTCCAATAGCATCTAATCGATCTGCATCTTGTACTATATCTAATTCTTTCGATTTAAATTCTTGTGTTTTATTTCCACCTTTAAATGAAATGTTTTCAATGATTTTAATTACGTGAGCAATAACTTCTTTAGCTACATTTTCAGAAGTTAAAAAATCGCTAGCTTTTTTTGGACCTATAGATTCGTCACCATCGTAAAATTTAGAATCTGCAATATCATGAAGTAAAGCTCCTAAAACTACTACTAAAACATTAACGTCTTCCGTTTTTGAAATCAATAAGGAGTTTTTATAAACCCTTTCAATATGAAACCAATCATGACCACCCTCTGCATTGGCAAGTTCTTTTTTAACAAAAGCTATCGTGTTTTCAAGAAGTGGTGAATGATTCATTTTTAAAAGATATCCGACTTAATTTGAGCTTCAACTTTATCGATTAACGCTTCAATTTCAACATCTGCTATTTTAATAAAAGGATGTAAGGTGTATTTAACTCTTACTCCTAAAGGCATAGGAAACATACCATGTTTTTGAAGTTTCCAAGAATTATTTATAGTGATAGGAAGTACATAAGCATCCGGCATTTTTTTAATTAAAACCGCCAGGCCTTTACGTTGAAATGCTTTAGGCTTGTTTGTTTTGCTACGAGTTCCTTCAGGAAAAATAACGCCACTTCGCTTATGTTGGTTAAGATAATCGGCAAATTTAAACATGGCTGTTATGGCTTGCCTGGGATTATTTCGATCGATTAATGCAGCACCACCATGTCTTAGATTATAAGATACCGAAGGAATCCCTTTTCCCAATTCTATTTTTGAAACAAATTTTGGGTCTATTTTCCTTAAATGCCAAACCAACGGAGGGATGTCCCATAAGCTTTGATGATTAGAAACCACAATTATTGGAACGTCCTTGGGGAAATCTTTTAAAGTTTTTAGTTGAAAGGAAGTTCCTAAAACTCTAAGACTAGCAAGAATTGAAAAATTAAGGTATTCTACACTTTTTCTGTGAGCCTTGTAGCCAAATAAGGTATTACAAACCCATTGTATGCCATGAAAAACCACTAAAACCAATCCAAATAACAGATAAAATATAGCTGTCATGGGATAACTGAGAATGTGAGCGATTTGTTTCATGAAAATACCCGCATCCCAAGTTATCAGGAGCGGGTTTTATTAATTAAGTTTTAACAAACTTCGTTATAAGCATCTTTTAGATTATCAGAAATCATATCTGCTGGACGACCTTCAATATGGTGACGTTCTAACATATGAACTAACTCTCCGTCTTTAAATAATGCCATACAAGGAGAACTTGGCGGAAAAGGAATCATTAATGCACGAGCTGCATCTACAGCCTCTCTATCTACTCCTGCAAATACAGTTACGATTTGATCCGGTTTTTTGTCATTTTGTAATGACATTGCAGCAGCAGGTCTTGCGTTAGCAGCCGCACAACCACATACAGAATTTACAACTACTAGAGTAGTGCCCTCTTTACTAAGCGCTTGATTAACTTCTTCTGCATTAAATAATTCGGTGAACCCAACTCTGGTTAGGTCTTCACGCATTGGTTTTACTAATTCTGGTGGGTACATATTTTTATTGATTTATTGTGTAACAATTTTTTGGCAAAGGTAACTAATTTAGAGACTCTTAATTAATTTTAGATATTTAAAAGAAAGTTAAATTGTAATAATGTAGTTATACTTTATTATATTTTAAGTGCTGTTTTGGGGATAGGAGTTTTATATATTTGCCATTTAAATTTATTTATTAAAAAAGATTATGATACGTTGGATTATTGCAATTATTGGATATTCTCTCTTTCGGTTTCCAGGAGCTATTTTAGGTTTTTTACTGGGAAGTGTTTTCGAGAATTTTAATAAGTCTAAAGGTGGGGGACAATCCATTTTTACTCAGTCTAGAGGGCAAGTTTCCCCTGCTGAATTTGAATTAAAGTTACTGTCTTTAGCCTCTATTGTTATTAAAGCAGACGGGACTGTAAATCAAAAAGAATTAGATTTTGTAAGACAGTATTTTGTGCAAGCTTATGGTAAAGACCACGCCAATGCAACCTTCAAAGTTTTTAATGAACAAATAAAAAAACAACAGCTTTCTTCTCAAACTATTTGTTCTTTTTTAAAGCAACAAATGCGATATGAATCTCGCCTTCAAATTTTACATTTTCTATTTAGTATTTCGAAAGCAGATGGGCACGTAAGCGAAGCTGAAGTTGATGAAATAAATAGTATATCAGGATTTTTAGGAATCAATCATCGAGATTTTGAAAGTATTAAAGCCATGTTTTTTAACAATCCAGATAGTGCTTATAAAATTTTGGAAATTGATAGGACTGCAAGCACTTCTGATATTAAAAAAGCTTACCGAGAAATGGTAAAAAAATACCATCCAGACAAACTACAACATATGGATGAGGTATACCAAAAAGGGGCAGAGGAGAAATTCAGAAAAGTTCAAGAAGCCTACGAACAAATTCAGAAAGAAAAGGGGTTTTAATTTTCTGTTATCACAATGAGTGGTTTCTCCTAGTATAGATTCTATTATGAGATTGCTTCGTCGTTTCTTCCTCACAATGACATTTTTAATTAGAATAACGAATATCGAATTTTGAAGTGATTTCATTTTCAACTTCAATTTCAATTTCAGATTCAGTTTAATTATTAATTTAGATAAGCCTAAAAATAAAATTAGGGTTTGGTAAAAAAATGATTACTTTTGCCAAATGTTTACATTAGCAGAAGAAAATTATTTAAAAGCAATCTATCATTTAGAAAAAGATAGTAAGGTTGGGGTTAGCACCAACGCTATTGCTGTAAAATTGAATACGCAACCTTCCTCGGTAACCGATATGGTTCAGAAATTGGCGAATAAAAAAGCACTTTCTTACCAAAAATACAAGGGATCTTTATTAACGAAAGAAGGAAAAAAAATAGCTGCAAATGTGATTAGAAAGCATAGGTTATGGGAAGTTTTCTTGGTTGAAAAATTAAAATTTCAATGGGATGAGGTTCATGAGATTGCAGAACAATTAGAGCATATAAAATCGGAAGAATTAATTAAAAGATTGGATGTTTTTTTAGACCATCCCGATTTTGATCCACACGGAGATCCCATACCAGATGAAAATGGAATTATAAAACCAACCGAAAAGAAATTACTTTCAGAATTACAAAAAGACCAACGAGGAATTTGTGTTGGAGTAAAAGAATCCAGCACACAATTTTTACAATATCTCGATACTAGAAATATTGGAATTGGGACCACCATAAAAGTAATAGATAAAGAAGAGTTTGATGATTCGATGACCATACAAGTAGGAGAAACTAAGCTTCATATAACAGATAAAATAGCTAATAACTTATATATAAATACGCATTAAAAAATGAAAAAAAATTCAATACTTATAATTTGTATGTTTTTATCAATTGGGCTTTTTGCTCAGAATGATACTAATAATAATGAGGAATCAATTCCAGAAATGATTACGGATAGACCTGATGCAACAGAATCTCCAAATGCAGTGCCATTTAAAATGCTTCAAATAGAAACAGGGGGTTTATATGCTTCTAATAAGGATAATGGAGTTAAAACAGAATTATTTAATTACAATAACACTTTGTTACGTTACGGTCTTTTTAAAAATTTTGAATTGCGTTTAGCTTGGGCAATATCAGACACTAAAGAAAGTATTGATAATCAAGATTCAAAAGTAATTGCAAGCGGGTTTGCACCTTTAGTTCTGGGTGCTAAAGTTGCAATTGTTGAAGAGAAAGGATTATTGCCAGACATTGGATTAATGATTCATATGGCACTACCATTTTTAGCATCAGAAGATTATAAGCCAGAGACAACAAGTGTTAGTTTTAGATTTGCATTTGCACATACATTAAATGAAAAATCAAGTATTTCTTATAATCTAGGTGCACGTTGGGGAGATGATAGTCCAGAAGCAGCGTATATATATACCCTATCTTATGGATATAGCATTACAGACAAGTTTGGAGCTTATACAGAATTATATGGGAATATGCCTGAAGATTCAAGATCCAATCATTCTTGGGATGCAGGATTAACCTACTTGATTAAGCATAATTTACAATTAGATGCAACTATTGGGAGTGGACTATCTGAAAATCAAGATATTTTGCTTAGTGCAGGGGTAAGTTTTAGAATACCAAATTAATATTATTATGAGAAAAATATTCTTAGTCATTATTGTCCTTTCTTTTTTTAGTTGCAAGGAAAATGAAAAGAAATCTGGTAAAATAAAAGTAGTTACCACCACCACCATGATTACCGATTTAGTTTCAATTATTGGTGGAGATGCAATTGAAGTGAATGGTCTTATGGGAGCTGGAGTTGACCCTCATTTATACAAAGCGAGTGAAGGTGACGTGACCAAACTTTTTGAAGCAGATATTATCTTTTATAACGGTTTACATTTAGAAGGTAAATTAGTAGAAGTTTTTCAAAAAATGAAGCAAAAAAAGCAAATTGCTCTAGCTAATAATTTGCCCAGTGATAAATTAATTGGATCAGAATATTTTGCTTCTAATTACGATCCTCATGTTTGGTTTGATATTTCATTTTTTAAATTATTTGCAGAACAAGTTACACATACTTTAATTTCTGAAGACCCAAAAAACAAATTGTTATTTATTGAAAATAGTGAGGAGTTTATTGAAAAATTAAATGAGTTGGAAAATAAATTAACTCAATTAATAAATCAATTGCCAGAAGAGAAAAGGATTTTAGTAACTGCACATGATGCATTTAATTATTTTGGAGCATCTTTTGGATTTCAAGTTGTAGGGTTACAAGGACTATCTACTGCTACAGAAGCTGGTGTTCAGGATGTTCAAAGACTTTCAGAATTTATTATTACAAATAAGGTAAAAGCAATTTTTGTTGAAAGCTCTGTCCCTAAAAAGACGATTGAGGCGCTTACAGAAGCGGTTAAATCTAAAGGATATCAGGTAGAAATTGGAGGATCATTATACAGTGATGCATTAGGTAATAAGGGAACTTTAGAAGGAACTTATTTAGGCATGTATGAACATAATGTTACAACTATTGTAAATGCATTAAAATAATTTAGATGAAAGATTCAATTGCAGTTCGTGTAGACGATTTAACGGTAGCTTATAATTATAAACCAGTTTTATGGGATATTGATTTAGAAATACCAGAAGGAGTCTTAATGGCAATTGTCGGCCCAAATGGTGCAGGGAAATCTACATTAATTAAATCAATTTTAGGAATCATAAAACCGATTGCTGGAAGTATTTCAATTTATGATAAACCCTATAAAAAGCAAAGAAAACATGTAGCGTATGTACCACAAAAGGGAAGTGTAGATTGGGATTTTCCTACTACTGCACAAGATGTTGTTTTAATGGGAACTTATGGGGATCTAGGATGGATAAAAAGACCTGGGAATAAAGAAAAAAAACAAGCATTAGAAGCTTTAGAAAAAGTAGGCATGCTTGCTTTTAAAAACAGACAAATAAGTCAGTTAAGTGGTGGTCAACAACAGCGAATTTTTCTTGCACGGGCCTTAGTTCAAAACGCTTCTATCTATTTTATGGACGAACCGTTTCAAGGAGTAGACGCATCTACAGAAATTGCTATTATAAATATACTTAAGGAATTACGAAAATCTGGAAAAACGGTAGTAGTCGTACATCACGATTTGCAAACTGTTCCAGAATATTTTGATTGGGTAACTTTTTTAAATGTAAAAAAAATAGCCACAGGACCTGTAAAAGATATTTTTAATGATGATAATCTCACAAAAACTTATGGGATAAATTATAAAGTAGCTATAAATAAATAATGAATTTTTCAGAATACTTTTCCTTACTTTTTTCAGATTATACCTTGCGCACGATTAGCTTAGGAACTGCATTATTGGGTGCTATTTGTGGAATGCTTGGAAGTTTTGCTGTTTTAAGAAAACAAAGCTTATTAGGGGATGCAATTTCTCATGCTGCATTGCCAGGAATTGCGCTAGCTTTTTTAATTACAGGAGCAAAGGATTCAAATGTTTTGCTATTAGGTGCTCTTGTAAGTGGGTTAATAGGGACTTTTTGGATCCGTTCTATGGTTACAAAAACGCATCTTAAAAGTGATACTGCACTAGGTTTGGTCTTATCATTATTTTTTGGTTTTGGGATGTTATTGTTAACATTCATCCAAAAACAACCCAATGCCAATCAAGCGGGATTAGATAAATATTTATTTGGTCAAGCAGCAACATTAGTTGAAATAGACGTTCAAATTCTATTATTAGTAACTACCGCTAGTTTATTTATATTACTCCTCTTTTGGAAAGAATTTAAAATATTACTTTTCGATGTTGAGTATGCAAATACATTAGGGTTTAATACAAAGCTACTAGATATTCTTATTACCTTTCTTATTGTTTTAGCGATAGTACTTGGATTACAAACTGTAGGAGTAGTACTTATGAGCGCAATGCTTTTAGCTCCTGCAGCAGCTGCAAGACAATGGACTAATAAATTGAGTGTTATGGTAGGTTTAGCAGCTGTTTTTGGAGCATTTTCTGGAGTTATAGGAACAGCTATTAGCGCTAGTCAAAACAATTTATCAACTGGACCAGTAATTGTTCTTATTGCAGGTTGTTTTGTGTTTATATCGTTTATTTTCTCTCACAAAAGAGGATTGCTTTTAAGAGAATATAAATTCCGTCAGAATAGAAGAGAGTTGCATCATAATAAAACATTATTATTTATGTATGAAATAGCTAAAAATCATACAGATATAGGGCATCCACATGCTATTAAAATTTTAAATAATTTTCATGGCTTTACCATAAAAACCTTAAAACAACTGGAAACAAAGGAGTTTATTTTAGTGTCTGGGCAAGATTGGTCACTTACAAAAAAAGGATACCATCATGCTACATCTATGTTTATACAAAACGAAATAGAAAATGTCAACACCACAAATTGAAATTCAACTTATTGCTGTTGTTGTAGCAATAGCTTGTGCCATTCCTGGAGTTTTCTTGGTATTACGTAAGATGGCGCTTATTAGTGATGCTATAAGTCATTCTATTTTGCCAGGTATCGTTCTTGGGTTTTTAATAACCCATGATTTAAACTCTCCGATATTAATTTTATTTGCAGCAATTTTTGGAGTTATTACGGTGGTTTTAGTTGAAGCTATTCAAAAAACAGGTTTAGTTAAAGAAGACACTGCAATAGGATTAGTATTCCCTGTTCTTTTTAGTATTGGTGTTTTGCTTATTGCTAAAAATGCTAACGATGTACATTTAGATATTGATGCAGTATTATTAGGAGAATTAGCTTTTGCACCCTTTGATCGTTTATTAATTGGCGACCAAGATTTTGGTCCAAAATCTCTTTGGGTTATGGGGACTATTTTAATCAGTACTTGTGTTCTTTTGTTTCTGTTTTTTAAAGAACTAAAGGTGAGTACTTTTGATGCAGGATTGTCATCGGCTCTAGGATTTTCTCCAATAGTACTTCATTATGGATTAATGTCAATTTCTTCCATTACAGTAGTTGGAGCGTTTGATGCTGTTGGTGCAATATTAGTAGTAGCTTTAATGATTGCTCCAGCAGCAGCAGCATATTTACTTACATCAAATTTAAAAAAGATGCTGTTTTTATCTATACTCTTTGGCATTATTTCTGCTCTTGGAGGTTATTGGTTGGCTCATTTTTTAGATGCATCGATATCTGGTTCCATAACAACCATTTTAGGAGTCTTATTCTTAATAGTATATCTAACTGCACCGAAGAAAGGATTGATTTCAGTTTTAATAATGCATAAACAACAAAAAAAGGAAGTGATGTTACTTACTTTTATGCTACATTTAAATAATCATTCTGAAACTACGGAACGCCATATAAATCATTTAAATGAGCATATAAATTGGCAAAAGATAAAATCCAAAGAAATATTAGATTTAGCGTTAAAAAATAATCTTATATTGATAAATAATGAAATAGTGAGTTTAACCGATAAGGGGCAGGAATTTACAAACCTTGCTATTGACTATATTGTTACTAATACGGATGAAAAAATTGAACACATGAAAGATGATTTTTTCTTATTTAGAGGTTAAGTTATTGATTTTATATAAACTAAAATGACATGAAAAATATATTTGTTATCCTATTTATAGTATTTACAAACGTAACTTTTGGTCAAAATGAGGATGTTAAATCCCCAAAAATTACTATTAAAATTCCATTGGGAGAAAGCATTACCTTAGAAAATCATGAGATAAAATTTACTGAAGTTCTAGAAGATTCTCGTTGCCCAGAAAATACGACATGTATCTGGGCAGGAAGAGCAAGAGTATTCGTTGAGGTTTCAGAAAAAGGAAAAGAAAAAATTGAAAAAACATTAATTTTCGGGAAAGTAAATAAAGGAGAATCCGATGATAAAGAATTGTTTTCTTATAACAATTCAAAAGTAATTGGTCTAAAGTTAAACCCTTATCCAAATTCTAAAGAAGCTGTTGCGAATGCTCCCTATGAGCTGTTAGTGTATTTGGATAAATAATAATTATGTTTTGCCCTAATTTTCGGATGTTTTTCAACAAGATAATAGTATGGCTTGTTTGAATATATTTAAAAAAATGAAATATTTAACCTTAATTCTTTTAATGATAACGACTTTAGGTTGTTCACATTATATAATTAATGATGCTGGATATGTTCGTCCTCCTAAAAATTACAAGTTTAGTTATCGTAATCAAGTTCAAAATTTAGTAAGTAATGAACAGATAGATACTACGGCTGTTTATTACCTAAACAATTGTAATATCTATAGAACATCTGATGAATACAAGTATAGAGATCATTATATTAGATTTTATGCAAACGGCAAGTTTAAAATTCAAGGGGTAAAAGAATTTCCAAAAATAGAAGATGTAAATAATATAAATTTGGGAATTGTAGGTTATTACAAATTAAAAGGCAATGTAATAAAAATGCAAATATACTCCGATATAGAAGCTGGTTCAGATCAATTAGAATTTGGTCTTATTGATGAAGATAAGAACTTGATTTTACTAAGTGATAATCCGAGATCAACATTCGGTATAGGATATTCAGAAAGTGGGATAAAAAGGAAAATACAGAATCAGAATATTATGAACCCAAAACGATATAAAAAGGTCAAAATTGAAAAAATGACTTACAATGAACCTAATTGGTAAAAAACTATGTTTAATATTTATTCCAATTCAAAGATTTCACAAAATATATTTTAGGCACCATCCTGACTATAAAACCTCTTAATGACAACCACAATCGTTTTTTCCACACTTGGTGTTTCCACCATCAATTGTTTCAAAAGTTTTTCCTTTAGATCCAAAAATAGGATTCCATACCAGCTTTTTAAGTAAAAACCCTGCTGCTAATGTGAATGTTATTATGACTAATATTGTTTGTAACATATTATTTTAAAATTTGATAAGCAATTAAAGCGGTGATGTATGCAATTGCTGTCATGGAAACTAATTGCCAAATAGGCCAACGCCATGAATTGGTTTCGCGTTTAACAATAGCCAAAGTACTCATACATTGCATTGCAAAGGCGTAAAATAATAATAAAGAAATTCCACTTGCTAAATTAAATAAGGGCTTTCCGGTTCCGGGAATTATTTCTGCCCGCATTCTGTTTTTTATGGTTTCTTCATCATCAGACCCTACACTATAAATCGTTGCTAAGGTACCTACAAACACCTCTCTTGCTGCAAATGAACTTATTAAGGCAATTCCGATTTTCCAATCGTAGCCCAAGGGTTTTACAGCAGGTTCTATAAATTTTCCAGCAATACCAATATAGGAATGCTCTAATTTATAAGATGCGATTTTCGTGTCTATTTTTTCTTGATCTAGGTTTTGTGAAGAATTATTGTTTATTACTATTTCTTCAGCATTATTAAAATCACCAGGGCCATAGGATGCCAATACCCATAATATAATGGAGATGGCTAATATAATTTTACCAGCTCCAAATACAAATGCTTTTGTTTTTTCAATTACATTTAAAGTCACGTTTTTAAGCATCGGAATTTTATAATTAGGCATTTCAATTACAAAAAAGGATTTACTTTTTACCTTTAAGTACTTATCTAAAGTATATGCAGCAAGAATTGCAGAACCAAAACCTAACAAATAGAGACCTAATAATGTTAATCCTTGTAAGCTAAATATTCCCCAAATACGTCCTTCAGGAATAACGATGGCTATTATAATTAAATAAACAGGAAGTCTTGCGGAACAAGTAGTAAATGGAGTTACTAAAATTGTGATAAGACGCTCTTTCCAATTTTCAATATTACGAGTTGCCATAATAGCTGGAATAGCACAAGCAGTTCCTGAAACTAAAGGGACAATACTTTTTCCACTTAAGCCAAAACGGCGCATTACTCGATCCATTAAAAATACTACTCTACTCATATAACCACTTTCTTCTAGAAGGGATATAAATAGAAAAAGGAAAGCGATTTGTGGAATAAATATTACTATTCCACCTAGTCCAGGGATAATTCCTTCAGAAATTAAATCTGAAAATTTTCCAGAAGGTAAATTAATTTTTAGCCACTCACTTAAGGAAGTAAAAGAACCATCAATAAAGTCCATTGGGTAAGTACTCCATTCAAAAATAGCTTGAAAAATAACAAATAGAATAGAAATAAAAATCACATAACCCCATACTTTATGGGTTAGAACTCTATCAAATCTACTTCGTAAATCTTTAGCATTTTCTTTATCAATCTTTAGTGTTTCCTTTAGTACTTTATTGATAAATTGATAACGAACTATAGTTTCTTTCTGTTTTAAACGTTTAAGATTCCCTATAGATTCTGTTTGAAAAGGAACTTCTCCTTTTATGGTATTCCTATTTAATTTACCAAAACTAATATCATGGGTAATCACCAACCATAGTTTGTATTGGTCTTGACTTGGAAAAGCTTTCTTTAGTCTTTCAAAATATTCTGGAGCAATAGAAGATGCGTTTAAACAAGGCTCTATGGAAAGTTGTTGGTAGTTTGAAATCAGTTCTTTTAAATTCTCAAATCCAATTCCCTTTCGAGAACTTACCAATGCAATTTTAGTGTTTAATTCCTTTTCTAATTTTTCAATATCTAATGTTATGGCTTTACGTTTCATCCGATCGGCCATATTAATAACCAGAATGGAAGGAATCCCCAAATCTTTAATTTGCGTAAAAAGCAGAAGATTTCTTTTTAGATTTTCTATATCGGCAACAACAATAGCAACATCAGGATAATCCTTGTCATTTTTGTTTAACAACAATTCAATGACCACATTTTCATCTAAAGAGGAAGCATTGAGACTGTAAGTTCCGGGTAAATCAATAATATGTGCTTTTAGATTACGATGTAATCTGCAAGTCCCTTGTTTTTTCTCTACTGTGATTCCTGGGTAATTCCCAACTTTTTGATTGAGGCCAGTTAGGTTATTAAAAACAGAAGTTTTCCCTGTATTAGGATTACCAATGAGTGCAACATTTATTTGTTTAGCCATTGATAAGTTCAATTTCAATCTGTGAAGCCATATCTTTTCTTATGGCAAGATGACTCCCGTTTATAGTAAGATATAAGGGATCGCTAAATGGTGCAGCTTGAATGAGCATTACTTCATTGCCTGGAAGACAACCCATCTCTAAAAGTTTTAATGGTACAACGTCTACCGAAAACTCTTTGATAATAGCACGTTGTCCAATTTTTAAAGATGCAATAGACCTCATATTCTTATT
>CAJXYJ010000047.1 GCA_913063255.1 uncultured Flavobacteriales bacterium
AGAAATTTTTCTATTGTTTTTGCTTTTGCAGGTGACTCAACAATCACTAAATTCTTTGCCATATTCAATTTTATTAGGGGTACAAAAGTATCTTTTTTTTTTAAAACACAATTTTTAGTTTAGAGAAAATGTTTTTAATTCTCAATATATTAATTGTCGTAATGGGTGGAAAACTCATTACTAGAACTTTCTGTATCCCCATTAAACCCTATGGTTTCCTTGTAAAAATAATAGATAGGAATATAAACAAAATAAGCAGTAATAAATAAACCAATAAAACATAAAATGACCCCTAATTGAGCAATCATAGAAGAAACAATTATCAACCCAAATAATAACAACCAGAATTTATTCCCAAGTTTAAAACTTATTTTAATTATTTCTGAAACAGATAATTTATCATTGAAAGCAAAAATTACTATGATGAGCTGCAAAGGAACCATCACATAAAAAATTGGGAAGTAACATAATAATAGAGCAGCTAATGAAATACCGAAAGTAGCTAAAGACAACAAAAATACTTTACTAAAATTGTTTCCTTTCAAAAAGGCAAAATAGTCTCCTGTATCTTTTATAGTCCCCAGATCTTCATTTTTACAAACCTGAAAAAAATGAGCTGTAATAGCAATTGAAACTCCTTGCATCATAATTATTAGAATAAAAAGGAGAATAAAATAACCAAGAATCATTAGAATTGAATAATCCATAAAAGGGTCAAAATCTGAGGCAGCACCCCCGAGAACAGAACTTATTAAAACTGGAATAAATGGTAAATAAATTAAAACTATGAAAGGTAAAACTGCAATCATTGTAATGAGAAGATGTACTAAAGATTCTACCCATATTCGTTTAAAAAGATTAAAACTGTTTGAAAGAAGGTTTCCAAAGTCGGGTGTTGCAGCTGTTTCTATTTTCTGAAGAATGTCGTTTTTCATAATTATATTTCAATTTTATTTGCTTCAAAGTTATAAAAAAGAAATCTGCCATAATGTCACGCAATTCAATTTAATTGTATCTTTGCTGTGTTTAAAAGTAGACGGGCATATTAATTGACAAACAATTCATCTAGCAGAATATTAAACAAAACCTCAATATCGCGAAGAATACATATGGAAAAGATAATTGACGAAAAGAAACAAGGCGAAACATTAGTTCTAGATAACAATGACAGCAATACTCGAAAACTTTTTATAGAGAGTTATGGCTGTGCTATGAATTTTAGTGACAGTGAAATTGTTGCCTCTATACTTGCTAATGAAGGGTTTAATACTACTCAAAATTTAGAGGATGCAGATTTAGTTTTGGTAAATACCTGTTCTATTAGAGATAAAGCAGAACAAACCATTCGCAAAAGATTACAAAAATACAATGCGGTTAAAAAAATAAATCCTGGAATGAAAGTGGGGGTTTTGGGTTGTATGGCAGAACGACTAAAGGAAAAGTTTTTGGAAGAAGAAAAAATAGTAGACTTGGTGGTTGGCCCTGATGCTTACAAAGACCTCCCAAATCTTATAAAAGAAGTGGAAGATGGAAGAGACGCTGTAAATGTGATTCTTTCAATAGATGAGACTTATGGAGACATTTCACCAGTTAGATTAGGCGGAAACGGAGTTACTGCTTTTGTTAGTATTACACGTGGATGTGATAATATGTGTACCTTTTGCGTAGTGCCTTTTACCAGAGGAAGAGAACGTAGTCGTGATCCTCAAAGTATATTAACTGAAGTAAACGATCTTGCAAATAAAGGATATAAAGAAATTACTCTTTTAGGGCAAAATGTAGATAGTTATTTATGGTACGGTGGTGGACTTAAAAAGGGGTTTAAAAAAGCTTCAGATATACAAAAGGCAACAGCGATGGATTTTTCTCAATTGCTTGACCTTGTTGCTAAAGAACAACCAAAAATGCGCCTTCGATTTTCGACTTCAAATCCACAAGATATGTCTTTGGACGTTTTGCATACCATGGCAAAACATAAAAATATTTGCGATTATATTCATTTACCTGTTCAAAGTGGAAGTACTCGAATATTAAAAGAAATGAATCGCCAACATAGCCGCGAAGAGTATATTACGTTAATTGATAATATTCGTAAAATACTTCCTGAATGTTCTATCTCACAAGATATGATTACTGGCTTCCCAACAGAGACGGAAGAAGACCATCAAGATACTTTAAGTTTGATGGAATACGTAAAATACGATTATGGGTATATGTTTGCATACTCTGAAAGACCTGGAACTTTAGCAGCAAAAAAGCTCGTAGATGACGTACCAGAAGAAGTAAAAAAAAGGCGATTAGCTGAAATTGTAGCCCTTCAAAGAGGACATTGTCACTATAGATCTGAAGAATTTGTTGGCAATACTTATGAGGTTCTTATAGAAAAAGAATCTAAAAAAAGCGATCAACATTGGGCAGGACGAACTTCACAAAATACGGTAGCCGTTTTCCCAAAAGAAAATTATAAAGTTGGTGAATTTGTAATGGTTAAAATTAATGACTGTACAAGTGCAACATTGATTGGAGAAGGAAATGGTTATTCTGATAATAATTAAAAAGAGACTATAAAGTCTGAAAATAAAAAAATCGCATCAAAAAAATGATAAAAAAAATAATCCTATTACCAATATTCTTAATTCTATTAACAAACTGTTCTTCTGATGATAACAGCAATAACTCCATAGATGAAAATGAAGAAACTGAATTAAAAATTCATAAATTTAAATGGACTACATATTTTGAAGGAATTCCAGAATATTCACAGGAATATAACTTTGATCTAAATGAGAATTTAACTAAAATAACTAGCGATTTTGGTTATTCAGAATACAATTACGACACTCAAGGAAATTTAACTCAAATAGATTTTTTCTCTAATAGCAACGGGATCTATGGAAGTTATTTATTTGAATATAATACATCAAACAAGCTTATTAAGTTTATTAATAATGTTGCTACAGGAAATGATTTAACTACCATTTTTACATACAATGGAAATGAAATAACTTTACTAGAAGAAGAAACTGAAAAAGAAGGAAAAATGATTTTTGATTCAGATAACAAACTAATTGAAAACTCTTGGACTTCTTCTCCAAATACTATATTTAAGGAAGACATTGTATATAATGGCGATTTAGTTTTAGAGGTGAGAAAACATAGCAATTCAAACTATCAATACAGCGCCACGTTCGAATATGACGACAAAATAAATCCTCTTTATAATAAATTTAGCTTACACCCACTAGATTACTTCACACAAGAGCTTTATGACATTGAATATGATGGATATGACATATATTTTTCACCTAATAATGTAATAAAGGAAATAAAAAATAATGTAATTGAAATTAAACTATTTGAATACAATGAAGATGGATACCCAGTGAGTGCTTCAATTATGAAAAATGATGTTTTAAGAGAAGAACAAACTTTTGAATATTATTAATTAAATAAGATCCCTGCTTTCGCGGGGAATAATTATGGAATCAATACAAGCAACAAAACAACGTTTCGGAATTATAGGTAATGACCCAAAGCTTAATCGTGTTATTGAAAAAGCAATCCAAGTGGCGCCTACAGATATTTCTGTGTTAGTTACTGGAGAAAGCGGTGTGGGAAAAGAAAGTATTCCTAAAATCATACATTCCTTATCGCATAGAAAACATGCAAAATACATAGCAGTAAACTGTGGCGCAATACCTGAAGGCACTATAGATAGTGAACTTTTTGGTCATGAAAAAGGAGCATTTACTGGAGCAACATCTACTCGAAATGGATATTTTGAAGTTGCAGATGGAGGTACCATATTTCTAGATGAAGTTGGAGAATTACCTTTACCAACTCAAGTACGATTGCTTCGAGTTTTAGAAAATGGGGAGTTTTTAAAAGTTGGTTCTTCAAAAACACAAAAAACAGATGTTCGTATTGTTGCTGCTACCAACATTAATATGGCAGAAGCTATAAAATCTGGCAAGTTCAGAGAAGACTTATATTATAGATTAAGTACCATAGAAATTCTAATTCCCCCTTTACGCGAAAGATCTGAAGACATTCATTTAATATTTAGAAAATTTGCTTCAGACTTTGCTTTAAAATATAAAATGCCAACGATTCGATTGGACGAACAAGCCAAAGATTTATTATTAAAATACAGATGGGGTGGTAATATTAGACAATTACGAAACATTGCTGAACAAATTTCAGTATTAGAGAAAGAACGAAATATCACTCAACAAACACTAAGAAGTTATTTGCAAGTAGTAGGGAACAATCTTCCTGCTGTGATTGAAACTAAAAAGAGCGAGAGTGATTTTAGCAACGAACGCGAACTTTTATATAAGGTATTATTCGACATGCAACGGGACCTTAATGATGTAAAGAAATTGACCTTAGAGTTAATGAAATCTGATAATAATACCAAGGTACAAGAGGAGCATTCTTCCATAATTAATAAAATGCATTCCGATACTCAAAGTAGTGAAGAGACATTAACAACATTAGTTGAAGACAAGAGGAATTCTCAAGAAGAAAATAATGTTGAAGTTTTAAACATACCACAAAACATTTCGGAAACCCAAGAAAATAAATACGACTATGTGGAAGAGATTGAAGAAGAAGAAAGTCTTTCCATACACGATAAAGAATTAGAATTAATAAAAAAATCTTTAGAAAAATACAAAGGGAAACGGAAAGATGCTGCAGATGAATTAGGAATTTCTGAAAGAACTTTATACCGAAAAATTAAACAATATAATTTGTAATTTAACCCACTTTTGTAAGCATTGACCCATGAAATACATCAACCAATTTTTTATATTACTATTTTTTACATTCATATTACAGGGTTGTGGCTCCTACTCTTTTACAGGAGCAGATATCGATTATACTACCACTAAAACATTTCAGGTAAATTATTTTCAAAATAATGCTCCTATCGTAGAACCGGGAATCGACAGAGAATTTACCATAAAATTACAAGATTTACTTTTAAACCAAACAAATTTAGATTTGGTAAATAGTAGTGGGGATTTAATATTTGAAGGTGAAATTGTAGAATATTATATTTCTCCAATAACGGCAACTTCTGAAATATCTGCAGCTCAAAATCGATTAACAATTGGGGTGAATGTAAGGTTTTATAACACAAAAGAAGAATTAAAAGATTTTGAACAACGATTCTCTTTCTACTTCGATTATGACGGAGCTACACAACTTACAGGTTCTAAATTAGATGTAGCTATAGAATTTATTTTCGAACGCATTACACAGGATATTTTTAACGCTTCTCTTGCAAATTGGTAGTATATTTATACATAATTTAAAGAGGTTCCAGCTATTGCAGGAAAAACATGAACATTAAAAACTTTACATATCTATTAGTTAATCCACAAAAAATAAGTGTGGAAGGTCAAAAAAATCTAACAGAAGTGATTGAACGTTACCCATTCTTTCAATCTGCTAGAGCTCTACAATTAAAAGGGCTAAAAAACGACAATAGTTATTTATACAACGATGCTTTAAAAATTACTGCTGCTTATACCACGGATAGAAATATTCTTTTTGATTATATTACTTCTGAAAGTTTTGCCCAAAATGAAATTTCAGAAATCATTCAACAACACGATGAATCTATACATGAAATAGAAGTCACTTCTGAAAATATATCCGAGCAGCTAAGCATAGAATTAGACAATCAAATAAAAACAGAACTTAAAAAGGCAGAAGCAATTTTAAATCCGGAATTATTTGAAAGAAAGATGGAATCTGTTGAAAAAATCATAGTAGAAGAAACACCTTCAAATGAAAAATTAAAAGTTGACACACCATTAGATTTTACCAAAGAAGATTCACATTCATTTTCAGAGTGGTTAAAGCTTACTGCAGCAACACCAATAAATCGTAAAGAAAATAGAGATATCACCACAGAGAAACAACAAAATTTTGACTTAATCGATAAATTTATTCAAAACAAACCCAAGCTTTCTCCTAAGAATAACCCGGCACCAAGTACATCGGTTAAGCAGGAAAATAAAAACCTAGCATCCCAATATACACAAGCTCCAGATGCACTTATGACAGAAACATTAGCTAAGGTATATTTGCAACAAAAGAACTTTAAAAAAGCTTTACAAGCTTATCATATTTTAATTTTGAAATATCCCGAAAAAAGTGGTTTCTTTGCAGACCAAATTCGGGCAATAAAAAAACTAGAAAACTCTTAAGAAGTTTTAAAAAATAAAAAAGAATCATGAGCACGTTTACAATTTTTATAGGATTAATCATTTTCGTAGCATTTTTACTAATCATTGTTATTATGGTACAAAACCCTAAAGGAGGTGGATTATCTTCTTCTTTTGGTGGAGGTGGCAACCAACAATTAGGAGGTGTTCAAAAAACAACCGACTTTTTAGATAAAAGTACTTGGACTTTAGCTTCGCTTTTATTAGCTCTAATATTACTTTCTAATATATCTATTATGGGAGGTGCAGGATCTACAGATTCTAAAGCATTAGACCAAACTATTATGGAAAATGCATTACCTAGTGAAACAGAAACACCAGCAGAAAACAACGGAGATACTGAATAGTGATTTCGTACAAATAATATTTTTAAAATGCCAGCTTATGACAAGCTGGCATTTTTTTTTATAGTATGTCACTTATTTTTAGATGGCATACTTTTAGCATAAAACCATAAAGAAATTAATAATTAAAAACTAAAATAAATTACTAATGGCATTAAAAATTCAACCCCTATCAGATAGAGTTTTAGTTGTTCCTCAAGAAGCAGAAACAAAAACAGCATCTGGAATATACATACCAGATTCAGCAAAAGAAAAACCACAACAAGGAAAAGTAGTTGCTGTAGGAAAAGGAACTAAAGATCACGATATGACTGTAAAAGTTGGAGACATTGTTCTTTATGGAAAATATTCTGGTAGTGAATTAAAGCATGAAGGTAACGATTACCTAATTATGCGAGAAGAAGATATTCTTGCAATAATATAAGCGCTTTAGGCTGTAGGCTTTAAGCTATAGGCATGAGAGATTTTAAAAAATACGATATTTGGAAATTAAGCCACTCTTTTACATTGGAAATTTATAGTTTAACTAAAACATTTCCAAAAGAAGAAATTTATGGTTTAACTTCTCAATTAAGAAGAGCTTCTTCATCAATCCCAACAAACATTAGTGAAGGTTGTGGTAGAGATAGTGATACTGAATTCAATCGTTTTTTAACAATAGCTTTAGGCTCTGCTACAGAATCTGAATATTTAATTATACTTTCTAAAGAGTTAAATTATATAGATTTAATTTCTTTTGAAAAATTAAATTCAGATATAAACATAATAAAGCAAAAAATTTATTCATTAAAACAAAAATTAAAATAACTAGCTAAAATCAAGAAAGCGTATAGCGTATTGCTTACAGCTTACAGCTTTTAGCACAAAGCTAAAAACATGGCAAAAGATATAAAATTTGATATTGAAGCTCGCGATAGTATTAAACGTGGTGTTAATGCATTAGCTGATGCAGTAAAGGTAACTTTAGGTCCAAGAGGGCGAAATGTAATTATAGGGAAATCATTCGGTGGACCTCAAATTACTAAAGATGGGGTAACTGTAGCAAAGGAAATTGAATTAGAAGATCCTCTTGAAAATATGGGAGCGCAAATGGTTAAAGAAGTTGCTTCAAAAACCAACGACTTAGCAGGAGATGGCACAACAACTGCAACTGTTTTAGCCCAAGCTATTGTTAAAGAAGGTTTAAAGAATGTTGCCGCTGGTGCAAATCCAATGGATTTAAAATCTGGTATAGATAAAGCAGTAACTGCAATTGTTGAAGACTTAAACAAACAAGCTAAAAAAGTTAGTAATTCTTCAGGTATGATTAAGCAAGTAGCTTCTATATCTGCAAATAATGATGAACTAATTGGAGATCTTATCTCTGAAGCATTTGGTAAAGTAGGTAAAGAAGGTGTTATAACTGTTGAAGAATCTAAAGGTACCGAAACTCATGTAGATGTTGTGGAAGGTATGCAATTTGACCGTGGTTATTTATCTCCTTATTTTGTTACAGACAGTGAGAAAATGCAAACCGAAATGGAGAATCCTATGATTTTGTTATACGACAAAAAGGTATCTACTATGAAGGATTTACTTCCTATTTTAGAGCCTGTTGCACAACAAGGGAAATCTTTATTAATTATTGCTGAAGATGTGGATGGTGAAGCATTAGCTACTTTAGTAGTAAACAAATTACGTGGTTCTTTAAAAATTGCTGCTGTAAAAGCACCTGGATTTGGTGACCGACGTAAAGCAATGTTAGAAGATATTGCTATTCTTACTGGAGGAACTGTAATTTCTGAAGAATTAGGATTTACTCTAGAAAATGCAACTTTAGAAATGTTAGGAACAGCTGAAACTGTTACCATTGATAAAGACAATACTACTATCGTTAAAGGTGCTGGTAATAAGAACGACATTAAAGCAAGAGTAAACCAGATAAAATCACAAATTGAATCTACTACAAGTGATTATGACAAAGAAAAACTTCAAGAAAGACTTGCTAAATTAGCAGGAGGTGTTGCAGTTTTATATGTTGGTGCTGCTTCTGAAGTAGAAATGAAAGAAAAGAAAGATCGTGTAGACGATGCTTTAAATGCAACTCGTGCTGCTGTAGAAGAAGGAATAGTAGCCGGTGGTGGTGTAGCTTTAGTAAGAGCTAAATCTGTATTAGAAAAATTAAGTACCGATAGTCTTGATGAAGTTACAGGTATAAACATAGTTGCAAAAGCAATTGAATCTCCATTACGTACCATTGTTGAAAATGCAGGTGGAGAAGGTTCTGTTGTAATAAACAAAGTTTTGGAAGGAAAGAAAAACTTTGGTTATGATGCAAAATCTGATGAATATGTAGATATGTTAAAGGCAGGTATCATCGATCCTAAAAAAGTAACTCGTGTTGCTTTAGAAAATGCAGCTTCTGTTGCAGGGATGATATTAACTACCGAATGTGCATTAGTAGACATTAAAGAAGATGCTCCGGCTATGCCTCCAATGGGAGGTGGTGGTATGCCAGGAATGATGTAGCTTCGACACTTCGACTAGCTCAGTACAACGCAGGCTCAGCTACCTAATAAAAACATGATAAAAACAAAAAAGACCTCTGAAATTCAGAGGTCTTTTTTTATGCAATAATTTTTTAAATAGTACTCTTAATTTTTATGATCATCTTGAACTGCTTCTTCTCTATATTTACAACAGGGATGTACGGTAGCATAAGCTTCGTCTGTTGCAGTGATTTCCTTAGTATCATGCCCTGCAGCTGCTATTTCTTCCTGTATTGTATTTAAGTCCGTTTTACGTTCGTCATAAATAAGGCTTAATTCATGGGTTTTCACATTCCAAACTGCAGATTTCACACCTTTTGTTTTAATAGAAGCTTTTTCAATTCTTTCTTTACACATCATACAAACTCCATCCACTTCAATCGTGGCTTTTGCATTTTTGTCTTGAGCATAGCTTGAAATACTCATTATCACAACTACTGCTAATAAAATTATTTTTTTCATATTATTTATTTATTGTCAGGTCGAGCGCAGTCGAAACCTAATTAAAACCTCTCGACTGCACTCGAGTTGTCATTTTAATTTAATTTATATCGCAAACCTAAATAATAACTTGCTCCAAAAATTGGTCCGTATACAAAAGTAGTATCAAAAGTTGGCTCAAAAGGATTTTCACTATTTAAAATTGGATCCGATTGTTTTTCATTTGTTAAATTCTCTCCTCCCAAATATACTTCAAATGATTTGGAAAATACTTTAGTAATTTGAGCATTTATGGTCGCAACTGTTGGTGTAATTTCTGGCAATTGAAATTCGACAGGGTTATTTTCGGTGGAAGAAAAACGCTGTTCTCCTAACCAATTAAAGGTGGTGTCAAATTTCCAATGTGCTAAATTACTCTTCCGTTTTGTTTCAAAAGAAGCGTTTAAAAACACTCTATGCTTTGGCGTCAAGGGCTTGTCTAGTTTTCCTGTGCTATAATCCGTTTTTACATCGTAAAACTTATAAGCAGTTCTAATATCAAACCCTTCAAAAAGATTCATATTTAATTCTGCTTGAAAACTATTCGCATAACTTTCTCCTTCTAAATTATAAAAATATACACTTCTTGAATTTTCCCAATCCACAACAATTTGATTTACAAAATCTGTCCTATAATAATCAAAAGTAATATCTGCTTTCTTTCCAAACACTTTAAATTTTTGTGAAAATGACATCCCATAATTCCAAGCAATTTCTGGGTCTAATCCATAAATGCTTCCCGAAGAATCTAATATTTGTATGTTCCTACCTGTAGCAAACATTTTTTGATTTTCAGTAAAAATATTTGCACTACGTTTTCCTCTCCCTGCCGAAATTCTAAAAGCTGAATTTTCCCAGGGCGTATATCTTGCATGCAATCTAGGTGTTAAAAAAGTACCCAATAAATTATGCGTGTCAATTCTTATTCCTGCAGTTAAATTTAAGTCCCCTAAATTATCATAAGAATATTCAAAAAATCCTCCTAAGGATCTTTCGCTTCTTTTATATTTAGTTGTATTTACCAGTTCATCATAATCATCGTAAGTAGCACTCAAACCAGTTTTAAATTTATTTCTAGAATCTCCAATAATTGAATTATAAATAGCATTTGCATAAAAACTGTCATGGGTAATATCATATATATTCAATCCAAAATAAGATTCTTGCTTATGGTTGCTATATGCCGCTTGAACCCCTATACTTTGATAAGGGATTTCTGGATTTACATAACCCAATTTTGCAGAGGCATCAAAACGTCTGGTGTTAATTTCACTGCCCCAATAATTGGTAGTAAATTTATCTCTATCTGGGTCAAAATCAACTTGACCTGTTAGTTTTTCATCATTTAAAAACCTGAAATTTATAAAACTAACAAATCCGTTTTCTGTATCGGTATATTGCCAACGATTCATAACATTAATTTGTTTTTGTAAAGGCATATCCAAAAACGAATCTTCATTCTTATCGAATTTCTTATCTCGTAAATTTCCATGCAAATACAAACCAGTATCCCATCTATTGGAAATTTTGGTATTTAAATGCGTATTTAATTCAAAACGCCCATTACCATTTGCATAGGCGTTTACAAACAGCTTATCATCTCTTGTTGGTTTCTGTAACTCTGCGTTAATTTGCCCAGCAATACTTTCAAATCCATTCACTACACTTCCAGATCCTTTGGTAATCTGAATACTTTCCACCCAAGTTCCAGGAATAAAGCTTAATCCATAAGCTTGTGACGCACCTCTAATAGAAGGAACATTTTCTGTGGTAATTAATATATAAGGACTTGTTAATCCTAACATTTTAATTTGTTTTGTTCCAGTAATTGCATCTGCAAAATTTACATCAATCGAAGGATTGGTTTCAAAACTTTCTGAAAGATTACAACAAGCAGCTTTCAATAATTCGTCACTACTTACATTAATGATATTACTAGAAGAAATAAAAGATCTTGAGGAGGCTTTTTTTCTTGCTGAAATTAACACTTCATCTAATTGTCCGCTTGGTTTTAATTTATGAAGCACCTTTTTAGAATCTGTAATGTTTAAAGTATCTGTTTTAAACCCCACAAAACTAATCACCAATTTTGTGTATTTCTTTTTATAAGGTATGGTAAATGTGCCATCCATATCTGTGATGGTTCCTACTGGTTCGCTTGCCCAGAAGACATTTACACCAGCCAATCCAATGTCGTTATTTTCACCGTTATCTTCTAAAATTCTACCTTCAATTTGATCTTGTGAAAAAGATAATAATGGGATTAATAATAATAAATATAGTATGTGTTTCATTCTTTGTTTTTATGATTTTTAGAAATATTCACGATATTTCTATGTTGTAATTTGGTTAAATATTGAAAACAAGAATTTGTTCTCAAAAGTGTTCAAAAAACTAAGAAAAAATCAAATGACAAAGACTTGATAAAGAACAGGGATGTCTTTATCTATTGGTGGTGGGTCATAATCTGCATAAACATCTACAGATTCATTATTAAATAAAACTTGTTGAAGGACAAATACAGAAACAAAGCTTTTTACAAAAGGTATGCTTATGAAAGCATTATCGTATGTTAATGAATAATCATCATCTATTTCAACATTCTCGTATTTATTCTTACAACAATCATGATCTTCAAGAGTTTCATCACCACAAGTGTTAGAATTGGTTTTCATTTCACAGGTAAGATGTTTTTCGCCGATTGTTATAACTGAAAGCATTTCATGGTCTCCACAAAAATGTTTTGCATAAGTAACATTGGTGCTACTTGCTAACATTAAAATACAAAGTAATATAGAAATTGCTTTTTGCATACGTTTCAAAATTACAAAATATACAGCAGATACACTGAAAATATTAATTTTTTAAAATAAATTTAACGTGATTCTTTTTTTCTATGAAAATAAAAAGCGGGAATTAATATCAATAAAAATAGAGGTTGTATCAAAAAACGCCTCACATAAAACAGTGAAAAATAATTACTATTTTCTGAATAAAACAGTAAGAAAGAAAAGCCAATTATTAAAACCACAAACAGTACTACATATAAAAATGATGCTAGTTTTACAATTCCTTTATCGTTAAATAGCAAGCCTAATATTCCTATAGAAAGGATTGTATTTAATCCATATCGAAAAACGATATTAGCTAATAATTTGAAGGAATTAATAGAAGGAATAGATTGGGTTGAGTAATCCGATTTAAAAAAATAAATCAAAGGGTCGTAAAAAAGGGAATCTTCAAAATGCCGGATTAACATTAGTAGAATCGTTAAAAACGACAGAAGGATTATTTTTACAATTCTATTCATTTCCGACTTCTGTTTTAGCAATTATTTTCACCCAAATCATCCATAGTATAAAAACCATTCCATAAATAATTGCAGGAAAAACCACTCCATGTAAAGTTTCTGAATATTGAGGGTATTTATATAATGCAATGGCTAAAACTGAAATTCGAAGGACATTAACACTATATATCAACACTATTCCTGCTATTATAAAGAGAAATGTTTTTTTAAATTTTTCAGCAAATGAAATGATAAAGGCAATAAATAAAATAATAATACTTATTGCGTTACATCCTTCAACAATTTTCGCGAGATAAAGTTGGTTAATAATCAATTTCATGGACGTTTCTGTTTCATGAGGGATAACCTCAGCCTGGTAACCAAATCCATTTATTAATGCATTACTCTGCTTTGCAACAAGATTGGTAACAAAGTCTGGCGGATAAATATTACTATTAGAAACCGATAAATAAAAAGAATACAACACTGATAAAACAAGGTAAGTCCCAAGAAATAAAACGACAAATCGTATTACAGTTTTATATTTTTTAAATAGTGCTTTCAAATAGTAAGATTTAAAACAAAAATATAGAATTAGTAATTGGCATATTTCAATACATTAAAATACTTTTACAAAAAATATATTTATTTTGAACTTTACACATTTACATTCAAAAATTAATTGCCTAATTGCATCTGATAGTTTAACTGTTGAGAATCGATTAACTCAAATTTGCGAGCTTTTACAAACTTCCGTTAACTATTATGATTGGGTTGGTTTTTATTTTGCAAATCCTCAAGAAAAAACATTGCATTTAAAAGCATACGCTGGCGAGACAACGGAGCATACGATTATCCCATTCGGAAAAGGCATTTGTGGTCAAGTCGCTATTTCTAATGAAAACTTTGTAGTTGCAGATGTAGAAGCACAGGACAATTATATTTCTTGTAACATTAATGTTAAGTCTGAAATTGTGATACCATTATTTAAAGATGATAAAAATATTGGTCAAATAGATATCGATTCTAACACTCCAGATCCGTTTACTAAAAACGATGAAGAATTTTTAGTTTGGCTAAATGTGCAAGTAGCAACTATTCTTTAAACCTACATACCAGTTCTAATCGCTTCAACAGGGTCTAATCTAGATGCTGAAAAAGCAGGAAGTATTCCTGCAATAAGACCAATAATTGCTGAGATTGCTGTCCCTATAAACATATTCCAAAGGGAAAGTACAAACTCAAAATCACCTGTAAATTGTGAGGCTAATACCGATACAATAAAGACTAAAATTAAACCAATTAAACCTCCAATTACTGAAAGAATCACTGCTTCAAACAAAAACTGAAAGAGAATAAACTTATTTTTTGCACCCAAAGACTTTTGTATACCAATTAAATTAGTTCGCTCTTTTACACTAACAAACATAATATTCGCAATACCAAAACCACCAACAAGCAATGAGAAAATACTAATAATCCAACCGATGCCATTCATTGTACCTGTTATCCCATCAATAATATCTGTAAATCCTTGTAATTGATTTACAAAGAAATTATCAATCTCTCCAGGTTTTAAACCTCTCGACATTCGAATTTTTTGTTTCAATAAAGCAATAAAACCTTCGTTATCTATTCCTTTTTCTGGTTTTATAATAATCTGTGGAAATGTAGATTTATTATTATCTCCATAAATTTTTCTAACCATATTTACTGGAAAAAATACTGCAGTATCTTTAGAATCCCCAAATAGTCCAGAGCCTTCCTTTTCAAGAACTCCAATAACTGAAAATTTTCTTCCGTAAAGACGTACTTTTTTCCCCAAGGGATCTAAAGTACCAAAGAGGTTTTCAGCAATTTCATCCCCTAAAATAATTACAGGTGTACCACTAGCTGATTCCGCTTCATTAAAAAATCTTCCTTTTGCAATTTGCAATGCTTCAATATCGTAATATTCATAAGAGACCGCTCCAATTTCTACATTAGACACAGAATTTTCTTCATATTTAATGGAAACTGAAGGCACATTAAGTGCGTATGAAACCGCTTCCATATCCGGCATATTCCTTTTAATATATTGGTATTCATCATAGGAAACATCAGGAAATTGTCTACGTTTCCATCTAGGAATATCCGTTGGTCCAAAATTAAAACGCATTACGATAATAGTACTGTTATCTAAGGAACTAATACTCCCCTCAATTTCCTTTTTAAGGGAATCTACAGCCGCAAGAACAGCGATAATTGAAAATATCCCTATGGTTACTCCCAATAGCGATAAAAAGGTTCGCAGCTTATTGTTTTTAAGTGCGTTTAACGCAAAATTGAAACTCTCTTTTAATACTCGAAGGTAAATTATCATCTTAACTATTTAATAAAACTACTATTTTTTAATCAATCTAAACTTAAAATTTAACTCTAGAAATTCTTTTAAAAAAGTTTCACTGAGATAGGACGTTTTCTACTCATTTATGTTACAAATTTAGTTCGTATTTATGTATTTTTGCATAATCTACCAATTAAAACAAAACCTAATAATTCTCCATGGACTCAAATAAAAAAATTACATCGGCATTAATTTCTGTATTTCACAAAGATGGTTTAGAACCTATTGTAAGAAAACTTAACGAATTAGGAGTTAAAATTTATTCGACAGGAGGCACACAAAAATTTATAAATGACTTAGGTATAGAGGTAATTCCTGTAGAAGAAGTTACTGACTATCCTTCCATATTAGGAGGAAGAGTTAAAACCTTACATCCAAAAGTTTTTGGAGGTATTTTAAATCGTCAAAACAATGAAAGTGATGTTTCAGAAATGAAAGATTATAATATCCCTCAACTGGATGTGGTGATTGTAGACCTATATCCATTTGAAAAAACGGTTTCTTCAGGAGCAGAAGAACAAGATATTATTGAAAAAATTGATATTGGAGGAATTTCATTAATTAGAGCAGCTGCAAAAAACTATTTAGACACTATTTGTGTTTCTTCTATGGAAGATTATAAAGAGTTTTTAAATATTATTTCAGAAAATGACGGCAATATTTCATTAGCAAACAGAAAACATTTTGCTGCTAAAGCTTTTAATGTTTCTTCGCATTATGATTCGGCAATTTTTAATTATTTTAATAAGGATCATCAAATTTCATCTTTAAAAATAAGTGAAACAAATGGTAAGGTTTTGCGCTATGGTGAAAACCCACATCAAAGAGGGTTTTTCTTTGGGGATTTTGATGCTGTATTCGACAAATTACACGGTAAAGAATTAAGTTATAACAACCTATTAGATGTAGATGCTGCTGTAAACTTAATGGCAGAATTTACTAATGAATCTCCTACATTTGCAATATTAAAACATAACAATGCATGTGGGATAGCGCAAAGAGATACCGTACATCAAGCCTATGTAGATGCATTAGCAGGAGATCCTGTTTCAGCTTTTGGCGGAATTCTAATAAGTAATACAGAGATAGACGAAACAACTGCTACAGATATTCATAAATTATTTTGTGAAGTAGTGATTGCTCCATCTTATTCAGAAAAAGCATTAGAAATTTTACAAGGAAAGAAAAACCGTATTTTGTTAATTCAAAAACAAGCATTATTTCCAATAACGACAGTAAGGACTTGTTTAAATGGGGTGTTGGTTCAAGATAAAGATAGTCTAACAGATAATCTAGAAAATTTAACAAATGCTACTCACAATAAACCTAATGAAAGCGAGTTAAATGATTTAATATTTGCTTCAAAAATTTGTAAGAATACAAAATCCAATACTATTGTTTTGGTAAAAGGAAAACAATTATTTGCAAGTGGAACAGGTCAAACCTCAAGAGTAGATGCATTAAATCAAGCTATTGTTAAAGCAAATGCATTTAATTTTGATTTAAATGGTTCAGTAATGGCGAGTGATGCATTTTTTCCATTTCCAGATTGTGTGGAAATTGCGGATAATGCTGGAATCACAGCGGTTATACAGCCAGGAGGTTCTATAAAAGACGAATTAAGTATTAGCTATTGTAATGAACATTCTATGGCAATGGTTTTTACAGGCACACGTCATTTTAAGCATTAATTTTTATTACATTTGTAAGGAGCAGGTTTAATTTCAATACAGCAGAATAATTTATGGGATTTTTTGATTTCTTAACTGAAGAGATAGCAATAGACTTAGGAACAGCAAACACATTAATAATTCATAACGACAAGGTAGTTGTAGACGCACCTTCTATAGTAGCTAGAGATCGGACGACTGGAAAAATTATAGCCGTTGGGATGGAAGCTAATTTAATGCAGGGAAAAACCCATGAAAACATTAAAACAATTAGACCCCTAAAGGATGGTGTAATTGCAGATTTTGATGCAAGTGAACAAATGATAAATATGTTCATTAAAGACATTCCTGCACTTAAAAAGAAATGGATTACTCCTTCGTTAAGAATGGTGATTTGTATTCCAAGTGGTATAACAGCTGTTGAAATGAGAGCAGTAAAAGAAAGTGCCGAGCGTGTAAACGGAAAAGAAGTTTATTTGATCCACGAACCTATGGCTGCTGCAATTGGTATTGG